>JANYAW010000207.1 GCA_025361105.1 Rhodocyclaceae bacterium
AGGTGTGCGCAGGGGCAAGATCGATATGCAAAATGGCTTCACCATTGGTTTCGATAAGTTCGCGCAGCGGTGAGGACAGGGCGTAAATCAAGCCGCCTTCAACGCCATGACGGCTAATCACAAATTCCCCCGCACGTTCAATAACGCTGCCATCGATGCAATTCACTGTGGCAACGACAGACTTCACTGGTGCACCGGCAAAGCGGGTGCGCAAGTATTCACTCCAGGTGATATCAAATCCGCAATTGGCAGGGCGTAGCGGGCTTGTGGCGACCCCCAGCGCGGTGAGCAAAGGCACCCATGCTCCGCTTGATCCCAGCCGCGCCCAACTGCCGCCACCGAGCGCCAAAATCGTCGCGCTGGGTGCAAACGATGCACTGCCCTCGGGAGTTGTGAATTCGAGTTTTCCAGTATTGCTCCAGCCTTGCCAGCGATGGCGCAAATGGAACTGCACTTTTCGCTCGAAAAGTCTTGCAAGCCAAGCGCGCAACAAAGGCGAAGTTTTCATGCCAATTGGAAAGATTCGCCCGGAACTACCGACAAAGGTTTCGATGCCAAGACTTGTTGCCCAAGCACGCAGGCTTGCGGCATCAAACTCGGCCAGCCAGCGTTCAATGTGCGCTCGTGGCATTCGGTAGCGCGTGATGAATTCGGCAGATGATTCGTTGTGTGTGAGATTCAATCCGCCGCGTCCGGCGAGCAGAAATTTTCGACCCAAGGAAGGCATTGCATCAAACAAGTGCACTTCGCAACCCGCATCGCTCAATAATTCGGCCGCCATCAATCCGGCCGGTCCACCACCAATGACGGCGATCTGCGCGCTAAGTGAGTTGCTCATCAGGCAGGATCCGAAGCTTTGGTTTCGCCAGTTGGTGCTGGTGACACGCCGTCATAGTCATCCATAAATAAAAATATCGTCAATATCTATGCCCACATTCTCGCCCGCGCGCCCCAGGCCGAGCGTATCCTTGCTGAGGAATTTGAAAACCTTCTGTAAACGTCTTTGACGGATGGCAAATCCTCGCTATAATCCGCGCCCTTCTGGCCAGGTAGCTCAGTCGGTAGAGCAACGGATTGAAAATCCGTGTGTCGACGGTTCGATTCCGCCCCTGGCCACCAGAATTGTTATTGTTGTTTGGTGTTTTCATTACTCCACGTAGTTTTCTTGTTGTACTTGTTTGGACAAAAAATATGCCCGGTATTCGTGTCAAAGAAAATGAGCCGTTCGAGGTTGCAGTTCGTCGTTTCAAGCGTGCTATTGAAAAAACCGGTCTGCTGACCGAGTTGCGCGCCCGTGAGTTCTACGAGAAGCCCACCACAGAACGCAAGCGCAAAGCCGCTGCCGCTGTGAAGCGCCATCACAAGCGCATCCGCAGCCAGACGCTGCCGCCAAAACTGTACTAATTCCCTAGTACACATCATCATTTAGCCAAGTCGGTTTTGCTGACTTGGCTTTTTGTGTTTCTACGCGTGATTGTGTTGTAAATCACCGCCAAATCACGGCGCAAGCGTACGCTGGACAGTCCACGCCATGGGGCCAGACGTGTAACATCACCAGCTTGAGTTTTCCTGATTTGTCCGCCGCAGTGTCCGTGCCGGCCGTGGCAATCTGACCTTCGTCCAAACTTTACCGACACTCACATCTGATGAAACAATTGAGCGGCCTTGACGAGCTATTTTTGGCTCTGGAAACCAATACGCAATGCATGCATGTGGCGGCATTGGGAATTTATGATCCTTCGACAGCAGCCAACGGCCAGGTGCGTTTGCGCGATATCCTGGCGCACATTCAGCGCCGATTGGATGTAGCGCCGGTATTTCGCCGACGCCTGGTCGGCGTGCCTTTCAATGTTGATCGCGCATACTGGATTGATGACGCACGAATTGATCTGGAATATCACGTCAGGCATATCGCCTTGCCGCAGCCGGGTGATTGGCGTCAACTATGCATCCAGATTGCACGCCTGCATTCGCAACCCCTGGATCGCTCCAAACCTTTATGGCAGGCCTATGTCATCGAAGGACTGAACCACGTCGAAGGCACCCCGCCGGGCAGTTTTGCGATGTACATCAAATTCCATCATGCGGCGGTTGATGGCGACACCAGCGCGCAAATTCTGCGCGCGATGCATACATTGATTTCAGTACCCGAACATCACGAGCCGATGCGTTCGCGGATCGTGGATTTTCCACCGACCGCCGTTGAGCTAGGCGCACGGGCAGTCGGCAATATTGTGCCGCGCGGTGTGCGGATGTGGAACACCAGCGTGGCCGCAGGAATGAAACTCACGGCGTTGGTCACTGAATCTGTATTCCGTCGTTTGACTCGGCGTAGCGGTTCATTCAAACAAGAGTTCTTTGAGCAGTTGGGATTGCCCAGTAGCTTGGGCAAATCGCGCTTTGACGGCGCAGTGTCGTCGCGACGTATGGTCGAAGGCGTCAACTTGTCACTGCCAGTCATGCAGCGCATTCGTACCCGTGTCGAAGGGGCGACCATCAATGATGTGTTTCTGACCGTCGTCGGCGGCGCGATGCGCGACTACCTGATTGCCTGTGGTGAACCTGCCGATGCCTCATTTGCCGCCGGCATGCCGGCGGTCGCGCGGGACACCCTGCCGGGTGGTGACGGGGCGAACCAAATTAACCTCGCCCGCGTGGCGATGCATATGGAAATTGCCAACCCGCTGGAACGCCTCAAAGCGATTTGTCGCGATGGCAAGAGCGCCCGCCAAACCACCGACGTGCTCGGTCGTTCACTGGTAAAACAGTTGGCTGACGAAATGCCGACGCGCATGAGCACCGGACTGATTCACAAATTCCTCAGCGCCTATTTGAGTTCAACCGTGTCCAACGTTCGTGGTCCTGACGTGCCAATGTATCTGGCCGGCGCGCGCTTGAAACGCTTTTATCCACTAGGCCTGGTGATGGATGGGATAGGACTTTCAGTCAGCGGCTTCAGCTATTGCGATGAACTATGGGTGACCATGGTTTCCTGCCGAAAAATGTTGCCCGACCCGGAAAAGTTCGCCAGTTTGCTCAACGCAAATTTGAGTTTTCTGGCCGATGCTGTGGAAGTCGGGCGCGAGCGCACCATCATTCACGTCTCTGCAGAAAATTCTGCACCGATGAGGGTAACAGCAAAACCCAGACGAGCGCCCATGGGTCCTATCGGCGTCGCCATTGCAAGACCCAAACGGCAACGCAAGACCACGCGCGTACATTTGAGCGGAGCACATTTACGTATGGCGCATGAGGCAAGTCAGGCCGATATCGCCGATACCGGTGTAGTCAGCGATTTATTGCCGGACGGCAGCGTGTTATCCAGTCCCATCGTGAATACGCAATACTCTGAGCAAATCTGATCAGCACGCCACCTTAGACAGGAGTCGAACCATGAAATATTTATCAGGGATGGACAACTTGTTCCTTGCAATGGACAAGGGCAATCAACATTTGCACGTTGCCAGCCTGGGTATTTATGACCCGTCGACTGCACCGGGCGGCAAAGTCCGCTTCAAGGCCATCCTGAGTTATTTCTCCAGTCGCCTCAACGTCGCCAAATTATTTCGCCGTCGTTTGGTGTCGGCGCCTTTAGGGCTCGATCGGCCATACTGGATAGAAGATGCGGAAATTGATATTGAATATCACGTCAGGCATATTGCCTTGCCGCATCCGGGCGATTGGCGGCAGTTGATGATACAAGTGGCGCGCTTGCATTCGCGCCCGCTGGACATGACCAAGCCCTTGTGGGAAGCCTACATCATCGAGGGTTTGGACAACATTCCAGGCTTGCCCGTTGGAAGCTTCGCGGTGTACATCAAGATTCATCATTCAGCGATTGACGGAGAGGCCGGTGCGGCGATGCTATCGGCGATTCATGCGCTCAGTCCCGAGGCTGATCCCGGCGCGATGGAAGAGGCGGCAACCATCATCGCTGATCGCGATCCGACGGCGGTTGAGTTGTACGCCCGGGCTGTCGCAAATCGTGCACAACAGATGTTTGACGGCTCCAAACTTTTAGTCGCGCTGGGCAGTCGTGCAGCGCAGGCGGGCCGTGACATGGTGGTCAGCGGGCGCGCAGCGGAGTTGGGAAAGGAGCTCTTGGCCGGACGCGGAAAACTCAAACCGCGAGAAGGCAGTGACGACAATCCGGGACGCAAACCCAAGACCCGGTTTGACGGACCGATTTCCGCCAACCGCGTGGTTGATGCGGTCGGATTTTCATTGACGGACTGCAAGAAAATTCGCCAGCACATAGACAAGACCACCATCAATGACATCTTCATGGCCGCCACCAGTGGCGCAGTGCGCAAATATCTGGAGGACAAAGGGGAGTTGCCTGCCAAGGGACTGAACGCCATGGTGCCTATGACCATACGCGGTGAGCACAAAGGTGGTGATGAAGGCAATCAGATCGGCATGACGGTAATGCCGTTGCGCAGCGACATTGGCGATCCACTCACGCGCTTGGCTGCGGTGAAGCGCGGCAGCAATAAAAACAAGGCGATGAATGCGGTAATCGGCAAAGAATTGCCGGCGCAATTGATACAGGTGTTGCCCGCCGGAATCACCGAACTGATTATGACCAAGGGCATGATGTCGCTGGCCAACTTGACGGTGTCGAATGTACGCGGCCCGGATGTGCCCTTGTACATGGCTGGCGCGCAAATGGTGCTGTTCCTGCCGATTTCGGCGATCTCCAACGACATGGGTTTGAACGTCACTGCGTTCAGCTACAACGGTACTTTGTGGGTTTGCTTTGTCGCTTGTCGCAAGATGATGCCCGACCCGGGGTTTTTTGCGCAATGTCTGAATGAAAGCTTTGATGAACTGGTGCGCGCTGCAGTCGCGCTTGGCGGCAAGGCCAAGGAGGCCCCGCGTTCAATGGGAAAACTTGCGACGGCCAAAGTCAAAACTGTTACTGCAAAGATTGCAAAACCGAAGCGCACCAAAGCGGTGAGCAAAAAGTGAGAGTGGTTCCAATAAAGGCATCACTAGTCGCAATCCATGGGTGAGTCTTTCGCGCCGGCACTGGCGGCTCCGCCTTACTACAGGCTGATAGAGCGGCAAGGCAATCAGGCTTTCCATGCCGTCGTGGATAGCCTGATGCGGTTGACTTTCAAGCGCATGCAACCCGGCACGATAACCGTCGATGCCATCCGCCGTGGCGCCGCGATGGTGGATACACGATTGGGGCGAACCGATGTCGACGTGACCATCACACGGCAAATGTGCGACCACGTCCCGGTTGAATGGTTGGACGTGCCGCAAAGTCGACCCGACAGAATTTTTCTGTATCTGCATGGCGGTGCGTTTTTGGTGCGCTTGCCGAAAATGCAAACCGCCATGGTGGCGCGCTGGTGTCGTGCGCTTGGCGCGCGGGCGTTGATGCCGCGCTACCGCCTGGCGCCCGAACATCCATTTCCCGCAGGTACCGACGATTGTCTGGCGGTGTATCGCTGGCTGCTTGACCATTGTGGTGACGCAAAGCAAATTGTGATTGTTGGTGATTCTGCCGGCGGTAATTTGAGCCTGGTGACTCTGCTGCGCGCCCGTGATGCAGAGCTGCCTTTACCTGCTGCGACCGTGGTGCTTTCGCCAGCAGTCGACTTTTCGATGAGCGGGCGCAGCGCTGTGGTTAACGAAGAAGCCGATCCGCTGTTCACCCCGGCGATGTTGCGCTGGATGGGTGAAATGTATTTGCCCGAGCTGGAGCTCTATCTCAGCCCTCATGTTTCGCCATTGATAGGCGATTTCACCGGCTTGCCACCCTTGTTGTTCCAAGTTGGCGGCAGTGAAATGCTGCTCGACGATTCCACCCGCGCAGCAGCCAAGGCACATGCTTCAGGCGTCACTGTGCAACTCGATGTGTTCGCCGATATGCCCCACGTATTTCAGGCGATTCCGCAACTCGCAGAATGCGAAATCGCCGATGCCAGCGTGTTTGCGTTTCTAGCCAAGAATGCCGGTTGGCATAGTACGCATCACACATAGACGCACCACTTCATCGCTTGGCCGAACCAAGGCGAGCGGCTTTAAGCTCAGCTTCGAGCGCGGCAATTTTTTGATCGCGTTCGGCGAGCGCCGCATGAACGTCGGCAGCTTCAAATCGTTGCGGAATATGCTTGGGGCAGTTTGCATCCCAAGTCGCGACGGAAAAAATAATGACTTGTTCCGCCTTCGCTTTGTAGTCAGGCGGCATCAGTCGTGCGAAAAGTTCTGCATCGCCTTCCACCGTCTTCGCACTACCCCAAATCTTCACCCGTTGACGATTGACGTAGTCGATCAGAAATAGATGAGCCTTTTCGTTTTGCGCGAGATTTCCAGTGGTGATGTATTGACGATTGCCGGAAAAATCTACGAAGGCAATCGTCGTTTCGTCGAGCACTTTTACGAACCCCGCCGGCCCACCACGATGCTGGATATAGGGCTGCCCTTCGCCGTTCACCGTGGCGATAAAGATACTGGTTTGTGCCTCAATGAATGCTTTGATCTCAGGCGTAATTTGTGTCGCCCAAGAACCGCCTTCCTCCATCCGCGAGTAAGCGTGGCGCGAGCCCTTTTCAGTCTGAATTTTCTTCACAGTTGGCGTGAAAGCGATATCGCTTGAGTATTCAAATCGCGTGTCCATGCGTTGCTCCCGGGCGGTGAAGTTGGCTGCCGAGACGGTCTCGCCTCGGCAGCCTGTTTGTCGACGCAGATTAGGCGTGGGCGAGGTGCGCGACACGCGGAAAATCAATGTCAGTTTGCGCCACGTTGTTCACATAGTTGGTCAATACATTCAAGGCCACATTGACGACGATTTCTATCGTCTCGGCTTCATCAAAACCTGCCGTACGTAGCTTGGCTAGATCGCTGTCAGCAACATTGCCATGAGTTTGCGCCACACTGCGGGCAAATTCCAGCGCAGCCGAAATGCGCGCATCGATGGAGTTTGCTGCGCGAGCGGAGTTGATTTCCTGATCGCTGATTTTCGCCACATTGTGCGCCAGATAACTGTGTGCGCTCAGGCAATAGTCACAGCCGTTAAATTCGGCAATGGTCAACGCAATTCGCTCGCGCAGTTGAACGTTCAACTTGCCCTTCGCGGTTGCACCGTTGAGCGCGAGATAACCTTCCAGCGCAGCGGCGCTGTGGCCGACCAGCTTCATCAAATTTGGCGTTACGCCAAGTTGTTGTTGAACGGCGGCCAATAACGGTTTGGATGCGGTGACGGTTGTTTCTGGGCTGGGGATGCTGATGCGTGACATGTGAATCTCCTAAATGTGATTGAGTGAGTAGTTGAATTCGATTCGCCGCAAGTGCAGCGAATGAGCGAATTTTAGATATTTCCATATTCAATTATAATTACCGGAAAATATAAATCATTATTACGAAAATAGGAATAATGTGGATAAGCTGAATTTGATGAAAATCTTTGTCGCCGTGGTCGATTCACGGGGACTGGCTGGCGCGGCACGCAAACTCAACATATCGCCACCTGCTGTGACGCGTGCCGTCAACCAGCTTGAATCCGAATTGGGCACTCGGCTGCTGGCGCGAACGACTCGTGTGGTTCGCGTGACTGATGCAGGAGCGCTCTATGTTGAAGATTGCCGTCGCATCCTGGCTGAACTCGATGAAGCTGACGAATCCATACGCGGAACACATACCGCACTGCTCGGCCGACTGACGTTGACGGCACCAATATTATTTGGCGCACTTCACGTGACGCCGATAGTCACCGAATATCTGGGGCGGTTTCCTGATGTCACTGCCTCCTGTCTGTTCCTTGATCGGGTGGTGAATCTAATGGAGGAGGGCGTCGATGTCGCCGTGCGTATTGGTGCTCTTCCCGATTCTTCGGTCCAAGCGATTCCGGTTGGCAAAGTGCGTCGCGTTATCTGTGCTTCACCGGCGTATTTGAAGCGCCACGGCACCCCGCAAAGCCTTGCCGATCTGACACAGCATTGCGTCGTCTCCAGCAGCAGCGTGAACCCCTTGCCGGATTGGCAATTCTTCGAAAGCGGACGCGTTCGTCACCTCAAGTTAGCCGCGCGACTAACCACCACCACCAACGATGCAGCACTCGCCGCCGTGGTTGGCGGATTTGGTCTCGCGCGAGTGTTGTCTTACCAAGTCGCCGACTTGGTCAGCAGAGGCAAACTCAAGCTTTTGTTGACGGATGTCGAACCCGCTGCATTGCCCGTTCATGTGGTGCATCGCCAAGGTAACAAGGCGCCGCAGCGGGTGAGAGCATTTCTGGATTTGGCAATTGATCGGCTACGCGCCAATCCGGCGTTGCATTAAGCATCGCTGACTGTGACGTTTGACGGCGTATCAATGGTGGCGATGACACCAACGGCGTGTCAATGTTGGCGGTGACACCAACGGCGTGTCACCAGCACCAACTGACGCGGTGACGACAAATTAGTTCGATTGGAAGTGTGACTCGGCTAACCCCAGAGTAAAATTTCCGCTCTATGTCCGCGCCAAATTTCGTCCATCTTCGACTGCACAGTGAGTATTCCATCACCGATGGACTGACGCGAATCGATGAAGCTGTTGATGCCGCAGTGAAGGACGGTCAGGCGGCATTGGCGATCACCGATTTGGCCAATTTGTTTGGCATGATCAAGTTTTATTCGGCGGCACGCGCCAAAGGCATCAAGCCGATTATCGGTTGCGATGTGTGGATAGCCGACGACGAAGCGCCACTGCA
>JANYAW010000223.1 GCA_025361105.1 Rhodocyclaceae bacterium
GACGCGGCGACACACAACAGCGTGTCGCCAGCACCAACTGGCAAAACGACTAGGCCAGTACTTTCAGCGCCGCCTCATAATTTGGTTCTTGCGCAATCTCCGGCACCAATTCGCTGTGCAGCACTTTGTCATTTTCATCGAGCACTACGACGGCACGTGCAGTGAGTCCAGCGAGTGGTCCGTCGGACATCAACACGCCCCATGATTTAAGAAAATCCGGATTGCGAAAAGTCGAAAGTTGTCCGACATTGGTCAAGCCTTCGACGGCGCAAAAGCGTTTCGCGGCAAACGGTAAATCGGCAGAAACCACCAGCACCGCAGTGTTGTTCAGCGTACCGGCAGATTCATTAAATTTGCGCGTCGACAAGGCGCAGGTCGGTGTGTCGAGACTGGGCACAATGTTGAGTACCTTGCGTTTGCCGGCAAAATTTTTCAGCGTGACTTCACTCAAATCGCCACTGGTCAATTTGAAATCGGGCGCAGCCGTACCGACCGCAGGCAAGATGCCTTCAACGCTGACTGGGGTTCCGCGCAGGGTAATCGTCGTGCTCATGGTGCTCTCCTATTAAGGGTGAATTTGCAGAAAAGAAATCAGTGTAGCGCCGCAAGGCGCGGTAAGGCGCGAATTGCGTTTTTACTCGTCGCAGAAATTATTTCGGCAACAGAAACAGCGCGCAACTCAGCCAGCGTCTGTGCAATTTGCGGCAGTTGATCTGGCGAGTTTCTGCTACCGTTTAACCAGTGCGGTGAAATATCCGGCGCGTCGGTTTCCAGTACTATGGTTTCAATTGGCAATCGCGCTGCCAACTCACGGATATGCAATGCGCGTGTGAAAGTCATTGCGCCGCCAAAACCCAGCACAAAACCCAGCTTGGTAAACTCTTCGGCCTGTTGTCGGCTGCCATTGAACGCATGCGCGATGCCGCCGCATAGTTTCATCCGGCGTAATTCTTTGAGCACAGCATCCACTGCGCGGCGCACATGCAGCACTATCGGCAAATCAAATTCCTTGGCAATTTTGAGTTGTTCGACAAAATAAAAATGCTGCTTCACTTCGTCGCGTGGCTCAACAAAACGATCCAGACCAATCTCGCCGACAGCGATTGCCGGTTCATTTTTTAGCATCGTTCGCAAAGCGTCCAAGTCGGATTCCTGCGCGCGATCCACATACATTGGGTGGATTCCGTATGTCGCACGACATTGCGTGTGTTCGCGACATAGCGACGCGACCGCACCAAAATTGGCACGTTCTACGCTCGGCACGACAATCTTGGTGACCCCCGCCTCAATTGCCTGCGCGAAGACGGCATCGCGATCAACATCAAATTCGGTAGCATCAAGATGGCAATGCGTGTCTATCACCGACTACTCCAACTCGTCTATCCACGCTTGTTGAATCGCCTCAAGTTTCTTCTCGCCGCAATGGCGCTCATCTTCCGCAAAGCCGGGCAAAGCCATCACCCATTTCATCAGGTCGACAAAATTGATCCGCGTCGGGTCAACATTCGGATGTGCTTCGGACAAAGCAATTGCCACGTCAAGGGAGTCTGTCCAGTTCATCGCTTGCCTTCTTTCACCATGTTGATGGTGTACTTCGGAATCTCAATTACCAGCGGTGTTGTGCCCACCAATGCTTGGCATGACAGGCGCGAGTTTGGTTCCAGCCCCCAGGCTTTGTCGAGCAAATCGTCTTCCATTTCATCGGCAGCTTCGAGCGAGTTATAGCCTTCGCGTACGACTACGTGACAGGTCGTGCAGCCGCAAGATTGTTCGCAGGCGTGTTCAATTTCGATGTCGTGTTGCAACAGTGCATGACAAATCGACATGCCTTGCTCGCCTTCGATCACCGCGCCATCGGGGCAAAGTTCTACATGAGGTAGGACAATTATTTGGGTCATATTGTTAGGGTCATATTTTTAGCGCTTCAATGTTCTTACCGGTAAATGCGGTGCTAACACTTTGATTCATTCTCCGCGCGGCAAATTCGTCGGTGACTTTGGACAATTGCACGCTCGCCTCATCGATGGAGCGGCGCTCACCTTGAGGTATCACGACTTGCAATTGTGCGATGGCCGCATCCACTTCGCCGCGCTCAGCATTTGATAACAAGGCCGCATCGGCTTGCAAGGCCGATTGGACAGCTTCCAGCAAGCGCTGTGCATCGACTTGCGACTCACGCAAGGCACGCAGACTCGCGTCATCACTGGCATGCCCCATGCCCGCTTGGAGCATCGCTGCGATCTCGCTGTCGGACAAACCATAGGAAGGTTTGACTTCAATGCGCGCGGCAATGCCGGTCGATTGCTCACGCGCAGACACCGATAGCAGTCCATCCGCATCAACCTGAAAACTCACTTGTATGCGCGCCGCACCAGCGACCAGCGGCGGAATGCCACGCAGCTCAAAGCGAGCAAGGCTGCGGCAATCGGAAACCAGCTCGCGCTCACCTTGCACCACGTGCACCACCATCGCGGTTTGGCCATCTTTGAAGGTCGTAAATTCCTGCGCTTTGGCAATCGGAATTGTTGAGTTGCGCGGAATGATTTTTTCGACCAGGCCGCCCATGGTTTCCAAACCCAAGGACAGCGGAATCACATCGAGCAGCAGCCAATCGTCATCGCCAACACGATTGCCGGCTAGTAGGTTCGCTTGTATCGCTGCGCCTAGCGCGACCACTTTGTCAGGGTCAAGATTGTTCAGTGGCTCTTGCTTGAAAAATTCGCCGACCGCATGTTGAACTTGCGGCATGCGCGTTGCGCCACCGACCATCACCACGCCTTTGATATCAGCAATCGCCAACCCCGCATCGCGCAATGCCTTCTTGGTCGGACCTAAAGTTTTTTGCACCAAGGTTCGCGTGATCTCGCAAAAAATTTCGGTGGTCAAAGTCAAATCAACGAACTCGCCGCTGCACAATTTCACCGTAATCGGCGCTTGACCATGTTGGGATAAATGCTCTTTGGCTTCGCGCGAACGCGCCAGCAACAAGGTCGCGTCTTGCGCCGAAAGTGGTTTGAGTTTGGCTTGTTCGATTGCCCAACACGAAACGCGATGATCAAAATCGTCGCCGCCCAATGCCGAATCGCCCCCAGTCGCCAAGACTTCAAATACGCCTTTGGATAATTTCAATATCGAGATATCAAAGGTACCGCCACCCAAATCAAACACCGCATAAATGCCTTCACTGGCGTTATCCAGACCGTAAGCAATCGCGGCGGCGGTGGGTTCGTTGAGGAGGCGTAGAACCGGCAATCCGGCGAGTTGCGCTGCGTCCTTTGTCGCTTGGCGTTGAGCGTCATCGAAGTAGGCCGGAACCGTAATCACTGCGCCGACGAGTTCGCCACCCAGTGACGCCTCGCCACGCATGCGCAAGGATTTGAGAATTTCCGCCGAGATTTCCACCGGGCTTTTCACACCCGCCACCGTATGAATTTTCACCATCCCGCCGCCCTCAGCCGGATCAATGAAATCGTAAGTCAGCGATTCCACATGAGCGATTTCGCGGCGTGCACGACCCATAAAACGCTTTACCGAGCTCACCGTGTTTCTTGGATCCTGCGCCTGCTTGGCTTGCGCACCAAAACCTACTTCAGGTGTTTTGTTCGCAGCGTAATGCACCACTGAGGGGAGCAGCGAGCGGCCGTGTACGTCGTTCAAAACTGCGGCGACCCCGCTGCGCACTGTCGCCACCAAAGAATTGGTAGTGCCTAAATCGATGCCAACGGCGAGTCGATGTTGATGGGGAGCGGCGGACTCGCCAGGCTCCGCAATTTGCAGCAAGGCCACGAGACTCAATCGACAACAGCCGCAAGGGCGTCATCAATCTCCGAAAGTAATTTTTGTTGGAACATTAGCTGGCGTACCAAATTTGCAGCGCTAGCAAAATCCGCTTGCACATCAATCAATGTCGCGAGTTGCGCGTATTCGGATTTCATCTCGGTAGCAATCCCGGCGCGAAATGTATCGAGCGCCATTTCATTGCCAGATTCACGCGCGTCGGCAACACTTTCACGCAATTCCATCTGCGCCATCAAAAACTCAACCGGCATTGCTGTATTGCTCTCGAGCCCTGTGTCGTGGTCTCTCAAACCAAGTAAATAATTGGCGCGCCGCAACGGCTCGCGCAAGGTTTGGAACGCTTCGTTCACGCGGCTCGCCCATTGCATTGCCAAGCGCTGATCCATATCGCTCGCGCGGACATGCCGGTCAGGATGTACGCGTGCCTGCAGCTCCCGAAAATTGGTTTCCAGCTGCTCAATATCCATGGCCTGCCGCTGTGGCAAATTAAGCAAGGCAAAAAAATCAGCGGTGATGTTCAGTGCCGGCAAATCCAAAACCTAAACCTTGAACGACACGCCGCAACCGCACACATCTTTGACGTTCGGGTTAA
>JANYAW010000225.1 GCA_025361105.1 Rhodocyclaceae bacterium
GCCTAATGTGCGGTTGGTCGCTTTGTGCTCCGTCTTGTTACTAGCCTTCCGTAAAGTGGCGACATCGTTAGCCACAAACCGGAGCGCGCCATGAACCAACCGAACGAAATCACCTACAAAAACACCCTGTACGCCGCCACCGCACTGTTTGTGTTCCTGATGTGTGCGGCCACCAGTTCGCTTAGTTTTGAACACCGTGGTCCCGAACATCGCGTTAAATCCGAAGTCACGTTGCCGACTACTGCCAGCGAGATTGAACCCATTACACATATTGGCCGATTTGTTGTCACGCCGTCAGGCGCGCACTTCGTCAGCGCATCGGCGACGAGCCAAGTCGAACTAGCACCAAGAGCAAAACTTCAAGGCGCACTATGATGGCCACTTCCTCCTTTCAAGACACAGCAAGCACCATGCAAAAAGCTTTTTCGCGCGCGGCCGATTTCCTCGCACGCCTATCCTTTTGGCGGTTCATCGGCTTGTGTTTTTTGTTGATGATTACCGCTGGAATGTTTGAAAGCTTCTTTGTCCGCGACAAGCCACGCGCGCCTGTTGTACATATCCGCAAGGCGCCGAAAACCCTCGACGCACCGGTTACGCCACCTGCTGCGCCAGCGATTGCGCAAACACCCGCTGCGCCAGTACCCCCCGCGTCACCAGTTGGTGCTGGTGACACGCCGTCAAACGATGCCACCAAGAAGACAGATAAGTCCGACGGCGACATACACATCAAAATAAATGAAACCGGCATCGACATCAAAGGTGCCGACAAACTCGCCGATCGTATCGAAAAGCGCATCGACGACGAAGACGCGCGGCAAGCCTTGGCAGACGGTACGGTCAATGTCAATCTTAGTCGCAACTCTGTCTCGATTCCGCAATTGGCGTTCTTTTCGATATTGCTGATGTTCATCATCCGCTTTATCGCCAACTCAAAATTGCGTGCCGAATCCAAAGCCGCTGATGCCATTGAAGCCGCCGATCACGCCGCACTCTCGCAACAGTTGGCCGAAGCAAAATTGCAGGCCATGCAGGCGCAAGTCGAGCCACATTTTTTGTTCAACACGCTGGCTGCGGTCGAACATTTAATCGAGACCGATTCGCCTCGTGCGGCGAAGATGCAGCGCAACTTGATCGGCTACTTGCGCTCGGTCATGCCTAACCTGCGTCAGCGCGATTCGACGCTGCGCCGCGAAGTGGAAATCTGCCGCAATTATTTGGAAATACTCAAAGTACGTATGGAAGACAGGCTCGATGTAGTGTTTGATATTCCGCAAGGATTGGAGTCCGCCAATTTGCCGCCACTGATCTTGCAGTCCCTCGTCGAAAACGCGATTCAGCATGGCTTGGAACCCAAAGCCGAAGGCGGGCAAATCAAAATCAAGGCGGAAATTGTCGACGGACACTTGGCCATCATCGTTGCCGATACGGGCGTGGGCTTCGCACCCAAATCCGGCACCTCGCGCGGCGGTGTCGGCCTCACCAATATTCGCGAACGTCTCGCAGCGATGTTCGACAAACGCGGACAACTCATCATCACGCCAAATACACCCTGCGGTACACAAGTTAGAATCGAAATACCTTATTCGGTCAGCGACAGCGTAAACGACACCCCGGTTGCCAATAACTAATCATGACCACTGCACTGATCGCCGACGACGAACGCTTGATGCGCGAACAACTTGCAGGTCGCCTCGCCGTAACGTGGCCTGAACTTGAAATCGTCGCGCAGGCGGTCAACGGCAAAGACGCGGTGAAACTGGCCGACGAGACCAAGCCACAAATCGCCTTCCTCGACATCCGCATGCCGGGTCTATCCGGCATCGAAGTCGCCGCGCAACTCGATGAAAATATCCATATTGTCTTCGTCACCGCTTACGACGAATACGCCATTGATGCCTTTGATCGTGGCGCACTTGATTACTTGCTCAAGCCGGTTGATCCGGAGCGCTTGGCGCGTACAGTCAGCCGTTTGAAATCGGCGATTGAACGCAACATCACCGTTCCGCGCGAAGGAGAAATATGGGCGAGTTTGATGGAGAAACTGTCAGGCACACAAAAAGCACCAGCGAGCGGTTACTTACAGTGGATACAAGCATCCGTCGGTGAGCGCCTGGAATTCATCGCGACTAATGAAGTGTTGTTTTTCCAAGCCGCCGACAAATACACTCGCGTAGTCCGCGGCAACGGCGAAGCGCTAATCCGCAAACCAATTTACGAACTGGTCGGCGAACTCGACCCCGAACAGTTCTGGCAGATACATCGTTCAAGTTTGGTCAACGTCAAGGCCATCAACGATGTCACACGTGATGTGCGCGGCCATTTGATGATTCGCCTAAAAGGCTGCGATGAACGTGTTGAAGTCAGTCGGAGCTATTCGCATCGGTTCAAGCAGATGTAAGGTACCCCTGCTTGTCCGCCAGCCAATAGACACAGGCTGACAAAAAAAGAGGCGGACAAGTCCGCCTCTTTTTTTGTTGCTTTTGCTATTCCGCTATCCCGTTATCAAAACCGGAATCGCGGAACTTGGTTGGTAATTACTTGAACTTGTAATTTGCCGAGAAGGTGAAATAGCGACCAAGGTTGTTGTGCAAACCTGAGTTATAGCCGTCCAACGCCGTTGCACTACCGTTTGTTGTTGGTTGGTACGGGGCTTTGGTGTCCAAAATATTTTGAACAGTTACGCCAACCGTCAAGTCCTTAATGCCGCTGTAGGAGTAGCCAAGATCATAAGTCGTCCAAGCGGGAACGGTACAGTCAGGGTGATAGGTCACATAAAGCTGACGACCGTTGTTCTGGCCGCCAACAACAGCATTGGCAGCACCCAATACAGAGCGACCAGTCACAGCATCAAAGTTCGTCCCGCCGTAATGACAAGTTGAGCCTGAATACTCCTTAGGAATCGTCCCATCGTAGCGACGAATTTCCGAAATCGAACTCACGTAATTCACGGCACCCGTGAATTGATGCCCACCCTGCTCCAAAGAAGATTCGAAACGGAGTTTGACACGTGGAATGTCACCAACTGAAGTCGCCCAATCTGACAGCCCACCATTAGTGCCTACAACGTTGTAGGTAGGTAATCCCACTATCTCTTCACGGAGATATTTCAATTGGTAAGTACCGCGCAGCCTTGAGGTTAATTTACCCCACTCGCCCAAGGAAGCACGAACTTTGAGCTCCAAATCAATGCCACTTACTTCAGTGCTACCCTGGTTAGACCACGGCAAAGAAACTGCCAGTAAGGGTCCTGTCCCAGCAACACCATTCAAGAGCAACGCAGGATTGGTATCCCGCGTCAACGCACTTGGAGGATAGCGATCCGGGTGATCGATTACATCCTGCGCCGAACCCAATGCCACTTCACCAACCTTACGAATCTTGTACCAATCGACCAGCAAGTCTATGTTGCTAGTTGGCGAGTATATGAATCCGAGCGAGTAACTCTTCGATTTTTCCGGCTTCAAATCAGGGTTCTGACCACCAACGCCGGAGACACTCTTGGAACAGTCAGCAGTAGTAGCACCACCCGGTTTTGGTGTAACGCCGTCCTCTTCGCATCGAAGCGGATCAACCAATCCATTGATGAAAAACTGCGCGCCACCCGGAGAGACTTGTGACACCGCTGGTGCGCGGAAACCTTCAGCATAAGCACCACGGAAGGCAAGCCCGTCAACAACTGTCCACTTCGCGCCAACTTTCGGTACAAAGTTAGTTTTGATACCAGGATAGGAATCGAAACGACCCGCAAAATCCATCTCATAATTCGTCAAGAATGGGGTACGGAATTCAAAAAACGCTGACTTCACCTTTCGACTGCCATCGATTATGGTGTTCGATAGCCCAAGAATCTGACCGGCGGCATTTTTTGGATCAGGATCAATGTGAATGCTCTCCTCGCGGAATTCGAAACCAGTCGCGAAGCCAATAGGACCACCAGGTAAGGCACCAAACTCCGTAGTAATTTTGCCGTCGTACTGCAGGATTTCGGCGTACGCCTTGTTGGTCAGAGCTGGGCTTAAAGTTGGATCTGACGCAATGGATGCAAGCGTCCGATTATTTGCTGGTATAGGGTTTTCGAAAGCCTGACGCAACGTTGGGAGATAGAGAAAACCGTAGCTGGTCTCGGTGCGTTCAGTGCGATTCCACAATACTGCAGTTTCCCAATCCCAAGTTCCAACCGTACCTTTTAGTCCGGCAAGCCCACGATACTGTTCGTTTCTCAACTGAGTGCCGCCCGGGAAGTTTTCAAAACGCAACCTGACCGCAGCAGCGCGCGGCACGGCATCACCGTTAAACGGATTATCGGGGTGGCCGATCGGCAAGATTGCCTGGAACGGGAGGGCAAGCCCACCAACCAAAAAGTTATTTACCGGCGCTGTGCCGGCAATGGTACGTGACGACGCTCGGTAAGTCCGATCTGATCTGCTAAACCCCGCCTCGGCAAATCCTGTCACGTCGCCGGTGATTCTGACGGTACCACGACTAATGAAGCTGGTATCTTCGCCTTTGGTCTGTGCATCAATGTCGGCTTCACCGTCATAGTTACAAAACGTGCGGTCATAGGTGAATGCCGACGCCGCGATACCGTAACGAGCTGCATTACCGTTCGCAGAGCTCGCTGTCAGCAATCGATTGGCGGGACAAGTTGCCGTATTGATGACGACGTTTGTAAGTGATGGGGCGCTTTGGAACGATTTACTGCCCACGGCACCAATTTCTTTTAAGAACACAGCCTGATTGGAGATGCTGCTGAAAAACGGATTCAACCGTAAATTGATCGCGGCGTACTGATCAGCCTGAATGTCGTTCGACCCGTTTTTTAACGAGGTTGCATCGCGCTGAGTGAAATCAGCGCTGACCAATATGTTGAAACCGTCAGTCTTAAAGTCGCCAAAGCCTGCCGTGATAGTGGCAGTACGTTTTGCAAACTCGCCATCGTCATTCGCGCCCACTCGGACACCCGCTTCCATCCCTCGGTAGTCGTTTTTTGTGATGAAGTTGATAACCCCACCGATTGCATCGGAACCATACACGGCAGATGCGCCATCCTTAAAAATTTCAACACGCTCAATCGCCGAGACAGGAATTGAATTCAAGTCATACAAGGTCGACGTGCCGTTGTTCGGATTAGCGTATGCCGATGGCGTCATGCGGCGGCCATTCAACAAAATCAAGGTCGAGGTAGCACCAAGTGCGCGCAACGAAGCTGTCGCGACACCGCGCGAAAAGCCGTTCTGGCCGGGGGTGTCGTTGTATCCGTCAGCTCCGATGGAAGGAACCATCTTCATCAACTCCAGAACTGTCTTGGCACCACTAGCCTTGATGTCGGCTGCAGTAATCGTTTCAATCGGTGACGTACCTTCTTTCGCGGAGCGTTTAATGTTCGAACCTGTTACGGTCACGCGCTCGGCGGCGGGGTCAGTAGTAGCCGATGTTTGCGCCTGAACGCTGGTTACCAGCAGTCCTAGCACGCTAGCAACTGCCACCGCCACTTGTGTTTTTTTGAACTTCATCTGTTGCTCCTAAGTTTCACTTCCACGAACTTGTGATTCATGCAAAGTGGGTTACAAAAAAGAATCCCGCGTTCGATTGGAACGGGGAATGGAATAACTGTAACAGCTTGGTTATCACTTTGTAACGCTTGGTAAGCAGTTTTACAACCAATCGCGCTGGGTGTTGTAAAAAAACTGCAATATGCGAAATCCAGCTCCGGGTTACAAAGTTTTGGGGAACTTTTGTACGGGCCAAAGGGTGCGGTGGCACACAGACAACTTCTGAAAAAAACGGCGTGTCACCAGCACCAAAGGCAACACGCCGTTCTTTCCGGCTGAAACGAGTGAGGAATTACGCTTTGATTTACTCTTTGATATCTACCCCGTAAAACGTATGTCGGCCGAACGGGCTTTGTTTGAAGTCGATGACTTCGGTGCGCATCGGCGTGAGTTGCACGGCGTGGGCAATGGAAAACCACGGCGCTTGATCCTTGAAAATTGTTTGAGCTTTTTCGTAGAGCTTGGTGCGCTCGGCTTGATCAGTGATTGCGACGGCTTTCTTGATGAGATCTTCAAAAGGTTTGTAACACCATTTGGTCACGTTGCCACCGCCTGGTTTAGCGGCATCACAGCCGAGTTGCGTGGTCAAAAAATTATCCGGGTCGCCGTTGTCGCCGGTCCAGCCCATCATGCCGGTTTGATGTTCGCCGTTTTGCATACGTTTGCGATATTCGCCCCATTCGAAACTCTTGATTTCAACCGTCACACCGACTTTGGCCAAATCGGCTTGCATCAACTCGGCGATGCGTCTTGCATTGGGGTTGTAGGGACGTTGCACCGGCATCGCCCACATGTCGGTTTTGAAACCATTGGCGAAACCAGCGGCGGCGAGTAGTTTCTTGGCGCCTTCGGGGTCGTAAACATCATCTTTGGTGGCGTTGTTGTACGACCATTGCGTCGGTGGAATCGGGTTTTTCGCCGCAATGCCGGTGGACAAATAAACTGCATCGATGATGGATTTCTTGTTGATTGCCATGCTCACCGCACGGCGCACACGCACATCGTCGAAAGGTTTCTTGGTGACGTTGTAAGCGAGGAAACCGATATTCAGTCCGGGCTGCTCCATTACCTTGATGCCTGGCGTTTTGCGCATGGTGTCAAGATCGGCCGGCGTGGGATACGGCATGACATGGCATTCGCCTTTTTGCAGCTTGGCCCAACGTACCGAGGCATCGGGTGTGATGGCGAAAATCAGATCGTCAATTTTGGCTTTCCCTGCGTAATACTCGGGGAAAGCTTTGAATCGAATGATGGCATCTTTTTGATATTGAACCAGCATGAACGCACCGGTGCCAACGGGTTCCTGATCAAGCTTTTCTGGCGTCCCGGCTTTCAACATTGCATCGGCATATTCTTTGGATTGCACGCCGGCGTATTCCATGGCGAGATTGGCAAGGAACGGCGCAGCTTGGCTTTTAAGCGTGATTTTGACGGTGTAGTCGTCAACTTTCTCGACCGACTTGAGCAAATCCGGCATGCCCATATCGTTGAAATAGGAATGATTGGGGCTGGTGACCTTGAAGTAGGGATTGCTCTCTTTCCATTGTCGGTCGAAGGCAAACATGATGTCGTCGGCATTGAAGTCACGCGTCGGTTTGAAGTTTTTGTTGCTGTGCCACTTCACCCCTTTACGCAGAAAAAATGTGTACTCCTTGCCGTCTTTAGAAATCGTCCAACGTTCGGCGAGCCCCGGGCCTACCTTGGTGCCACCACGCTCGAATTCAACGATGCGACTGTAAATCTGGCTATTCACATCAAACGAAGTGCCGGTAGTGTTAATGCCTGGATAGAAATTTTCCGGACTGCCTTCGGAGCAAAAGACCAGGGTTTTGGCAGCGGCGTTGCTTACCGAAAACGCAGCGGGAATTGCTAGCGTGCAGAGCAACGCAATTTTTGTTTTGCTGGTGATTGCAGTCATCTTCATAACTCCTTCAAGTAGAAAATTCGCCAGTTGGTGCTGGCGACACGCCGTTAGTAAATATCAAAATGCGGACTCGCGAAGCAAAAATTCCTCCCCCTTCAAGGGAGGAGGTTAGGAGGGGGAACGGAAATACCCTCATGCGCAAACTTCCCCCATCCTCACCCCAACCCTCTCCTTGAAGGAGAGGGAGAAAATCAATTCACGAATCTTATGCGCTATTCAGTTTTTCCGCCTCATGGCAGGCGACCTGTCTGCCGTCCAACTCACGCATCAGCGGTCGCTCGAGGCGACAGCGCTCAACCACATGCGGGCAACGGGTGGAAAACACGCAGCCGCTCGGCGGGTTCAGCGGCGACGGTAGTTCGCCTTTCAGTACTATGCGCTTCAGGCCGGTTGCTGCGCCGACCAAACCGGGTGTAGAGCCAAGCAGGGCTTGCGTGTAGGGATGCCGTGGTTGCGAAAAGATTTTATTTTTTTCACCCTGTTCAACGGCATGACCGAGATACATCACCAGCACATCATGGGCGATGTGACGCACCACGCCAAGATCATGCGAGATAAATAAATAAGCCAGACCCATTTCCTCTTGGAGGTCGAGCAGAAGATTCAAGACTTGCGCCTGAATCGAGACATCCAGCGCCGACACTGGTTCGTCGGCGACCAGCAATTTTGGATCGAGCATCAGCGCACGAGCAATCGCAATACGCTGGCGCTGGCCACCAGAAAACATGTGCGGATAACGCTCATAGTGTTCCGGCCGCAAGCCTACTCTAGCCATCATGGCGCGGCCATTTTCGCTGCGCTGCGCGGCGTTCAGGTCGGTGTTAATGGCCAAAGGTGCTTCCAAAATGCTGCCAATTTTCTTGCGTGGATTGAGTGATCCATAGGGATTCTGAAACACCATTTGCACGGATTGACGCAAACGCTTGCGTGCATCATCGGGCACAGCGATTGCGTTCATGCCGTTCAAGTGCAGATCGCCAGCCGTGGGCTTTTCTATGAGCGCAATCATTCTCGCCAAAGTGGATTTGCCACAACCGGATTCACCGACGACAGCCAATGTCTTGCCAGCGTCGACCGTGAACGACACACCACCGACAGCGCGGAGTTGATCAGCCGCAGCGAACATGCCACGTTTTATCTGGTAGGTCTGCTGGAGATTGTTTGCAGAGACTACCGATGTACCGGCAGAAGTTCCCGACGGCGGGTCACCAGCACCAACTGGCATACTCACGCCACACCGCCTTCACCAACGCGCTGCGGGTTTTGTACGACGCTGACGCGATCCGAATCGTCCATAGGCTGATGACAACGCACTTGCCCACCCTGCCAGTCGCGCAACAACGGGCGCTCTTGTCGTGCGCGCTCGCTTGCGTAGGCACAACGTGGTTCAAACAAACAACCGCGCGGGCGGTCAAACAAACCAGGAACCATGCCCGGTATCGTCGTGAGGCGCACGCTCTCGGTGTTGCGCTCGGGCAAGGCGCTGAGCAGCGCCGCTGTATAAGGGTGCTGGGGTGACGCGAACAGCGCAGCTGCGGTGTTTTGTTCCATGACCTGGCCGGCATACATCACCGCGACACGCTGCGCCATTTCGGCCACCACGCCCATGTTATGGGTAATCAATACCAGTGCCATCCCGCGCTCGCTTTGCAGACTGCGCAGCAAATCCAGAATCTGCGCTTGGATGGTGACATCGAGCGCCGTGGTAGGCTCGTCGGCAATCAACATCTTTGGATTGCAGGCAATCGCCATCGCTATCATCACGCGCTGATTCATGCCGCCAGAGAGTTGATGCGGAAAGGCTTTGAGGCGACTTTCCGGCGACGGAATGCCCACTTGTTCGAGCAGTTCAATCGCGCGTTGACGTGCGGATTTTTTGTCCATGTTCAGGTGTAAGCGCAAAGTCTCGGCCAACTGATAACCGATGGTGAAACAAGGATTCAAGCTGGTCGTCGGCTCCTGAAAAATCATCGCCAAATCTTTGCCTATCAGGGCGCGACGCTGGCGCTCCGGCAGCTTGAGCAAATCCCGCCCTTGAAAATTTAGTTTGTCCGCCGTGATTTGTCCGGGATAAGCCACCAAGCCCATCAGCGCCAACATCGTCACGGTTTTGCCTGAGCCAGATTCGCCGACGATGCCGAGCACTTCACCTTCGTCGAGCGTCAAGCTCACGCCCTCGACCGCATGCATGGTCGCGGCGTGCGAGGGGAATTTCACGCAGAGATTTTCGATTTCGAGTAGATGCATATAGATTGATTCGCCTAGCGTCTGACCTAGCGTTTGAGCTTCGGATCAAGCGCATCGCGCAAGCCATCGCCGAGTAGATTGAAGGCCAGCACTGTGGTCAAAATCATCAAGCCCGGTAGCGTCACCACCCACCAGGCGCGCAACACAAATTCGCGCGAATCGGCCAGCATAGTGCCCCATTCGGGCGATGGTGGTTGCGCGCCGAGGCCAAGAAAACCCAGCGCGGCGGCATCGAGAATCGCAGCCGAGATTCCCAGCGACGCTTGAACGATTAGAAGCGGCGTGCAGTTGGGAAGCACTTCGCTGAACATGATGCGCAGCTTGCCTGCGCCGCTCACAATCGCAGCGGTGACGTAGTCCTTGGACATTTCCGAAATCACCGTCGCGCGCGTTATGCGAACGTAATGTGGCAGCACCACCAGCGCTACCGCAATCATCGCGTTCATCAAGCCTGGGCCGAGTATCGCGACGATAACAATGGCGAGCAACAAGCTCGGAATCGTCAGCATGATGTCCATCACGCGCATGATGAAAATTTCCAAAATGCCGCGAAAATATCCGGCGATTAAACCGAGCACCACTCCGCTTATCACCGACAGCGCAACAACGACAATGCCGATGGCCAAGGATAAGCGCGAGCCATAAATCAAGCGCGACAAAATATCGCGGCCAATTGCATCTGTGCCCAGCAGATAACTGGTTGAACCGCCTTCCTGCCAAAACGGCGGCGTGAGCGCGACGGAGGTATTGGTCATGTCTGGGGCGTAAGGCGCCAACACATCGGCGAGTATCGCCATCAGCAAGACAAAAACAATGATTGCCAGCCCCGCTACGGCACCATGATTGCCGCTGAAATAGCCCCAGAATTCGCGCAGCGGATGTGGCGGCGAGCCGTGAATTGTTGGGACGACGGTGTCGTTCATTGTGTCAGTCATCACGTATGCCGAATGCGTGGATTGATGATGCCGTAAGTCAAATCGACTAGCAGATTGACGGTCATCACAATCACCCCGAGGAGCAGCATGCCGCCTTGCAACACTGGATAGTCGCGGCGATGAATCGCTTCAATCAACCATTTACCGACACCCGGCCAAGAGAAAATTGTCTCGGTCAAAATCGCGCCGGTGAACAGCACACCGATTTGCAAACCAACTACCGTCACCACCGGAATCAACGCATTGCGAAATGCATGGAGCGCCACTACGCGCGTGGGCGACAAGCCTTTGGCGCGCGCGGTGCGGATGTAGTCTTCACCCAATACTTCGAGCATCGCCGAGCGTGTCATCCGCGCGATGGTCGCCAGCGGATTAGTGCCAAGCACTATCGTCGGCAAGATAAGGTGTGCAGCGGCCGACCAAAATGCCGCTTTGTCGCTTTCCAACAAGGTATCAACAAGCAGAAAACCTGTGGTCGGTTCGATGAAATGAATAACCGCAATTCGCCCTGATACCGGCGTCCATCCCAGCTGTACCGAGAAGAACAAAATTAGCAACAAGCCCCACCAAAAAATCGGCATGGAATAGCCAGTCAGAGAGATGCCCATTACACCGTGATCAAATATCGAATTGCGATTCACTGCGGCAATCACACCGGCAGGAATACCGATTAGCAGTGCGAATAGCGCGGCACATAGCGCCAATTCAATCGTCGCCGGGAACAGCGCGAGGAACTCGTTAATAACCGTTTCATGGGTCACAATCGAGCGCCCCAGATCGCCCGACAACACGCGACCAATGTACAAACCGTATTGGGTCAGCAAGGGCTTATCCAGCCCATATTCGACCAGCAAGGCGGCATGACGCGTGGCATCAATTCCTCGCTCGCCTGCCAGCGCTTCAATCGGATCTCCGGGCACGAGGCGAATCAGAAAAAACGCCACCAAAGTCATGCCGATGAAGGTCGGGATGACGAGGCTGATGCGGGTAAGAAGGAAGCGGAACATGGGGCAGGATGATACTCAAACACCTGCGGCACGGGGTGTGGGGGTGAGATTTACTGTTGCCGCCGTTGGGGCTTACCAAAAGCCTTGCCAGTTGGTGCCGGTAACACGCCGTCACCAGCCATTGGCTACCGCTGACTCGGCTTGACGGGGCGCCCGCGTCGAGCATGACCGACCTTGACTTGCAAGGCGGCTTCGATTTGGGCTTTGAATCGGTCGTTGCCCAACGGAGTGCCTGTTTGCAGTGCGGCGCGAATAGCAGGCAGTGCGTCGGCATCGAAGACATCGGCAAACAGTTCTCGGTAAGCTGAATTTCGCTCCACCGTTGTGTGTCCCAGCGATTCATATTCAACGTGCGGCTGGACAATAGCATTACTCACCCCGAGCGCGTTGGCGGCATAACTCGTCCAACGATAATCACCCGGATGGCTCACCATTTTGGCGCGCACGGGATTCATTTCAATGTAGCGCATGCAAGACAACAGATATTGCGATGAGTCAATCACACTGCACTTGTATCGCCCCTCCCACAGCCCACCACTACGCTGATACGTTTGGTTGATATATCGTACATAGTGTCGCCCAATCGCTTGAAAAAGCCGCCCAACCGAATCCACACGCTGAGGCGACAGCAATAAATGTACATGATTCGTCATCAAGGCATAAGCATGAATCTCAGACCCATCACTATCCGCAGCTTGTTTTAGGCAACGCAGGTATTCGAGATAATCAAGGTCAGCGAAAAAAATGTCGGCCTTGCTATTTCCGCGCTGAACTACATGCACAGGCGCACCTGGAACAAAGAATCGAAGCTTTCGTGGCATTGTCTGGTCGTCACTATGTTCCGGCGCGATGCGGACTATTTGAGCGGATGGCGCACACGCAAGCCTTTGAAGCGACGAAACCCTTTGTCGGTCGTCACCCAATCGCAATCCCACTCCATCGCCAGCGCCGCATGATAGGCATCTGGAATATCATTGCCGCGCGCATTGACGCGTTGTAAGCATTGTGTGAACAATTCCCAGTGTGACCGCCCTGGCGATAAGGGAACGGCATTCGCCGAACCACGCACCTGCTGTGCAAAAGCCAAAGCGCTGGCTAGCGAACTGGGTTGCTCGAACACCTTGGGATGCGTCACCACCCTGAGGAATCCGCTGACGACCAAATCAGAAACCCCATACGTGATGTTGGCGTTCAGCACACCCTCCAACCAATCGCGATAAGCCAAGTGATCTTTGGCATCCTCGCGGTGCGCGTAAACCAACACGTTGACATCCATCAATATCATCGCTAGTCGTCCAGGATTGCACGCAAAGAAGCACTGTTATCTAAGTCGACCCCGTGCTTAAGTCCGGCACCAGATGCAGTCACCAACCGAACCTTCTCGTCACTTTTTGGCGACTTTGCGAGGAGTACCCGTAAGGCATTTTCGACCAACTGCGTGAGCGACAGGCGCTCCTCTAAAGCACGGTGCTTGGCATAGTTGAGTAGCTTTTCATCGATATTCAACAAGGTACGCATAACAGCTCCCTATTTATTGATAGCCCGCTCAACATACTACATATGCCAACGAATGTCGTCAATATTTGACGTTTTTATATAGGGTCTGACCCCTTTATGGAATTCGCCAACGGCGCTTAAGCCGTTGGCGACAATACCGTCACATGCCGAGCCCGTTCCTGCTCGGTTGCCAGCAATTGCGAAATCCCCGAGTCGAACGTCAGCAGCTTGGCGCCACTGCGGATCGCAGCTGTCAGTAGCCACGCGTCGGTGATCTGTCGATGCCCCAAGATGCCACCCGTGCATGCACTCAGGACTTCTGCAAAACCAAAATCAAGTGCCACCAATCGATGTTTTGAATGAGCGGTGTTACGCAGCAACATCTCAGCCACCTCGCTTACGGCGATAGAACGCCCTGAAAAAGCGGATTGAGAAACAATGCGGACGAAAGCGGATTGGGTCAGCGCCGTCGTTGCCCACCCCGCGCGTGAATGCTGGCGAAACCAGGTGAGCATGCGCGGATGATGTTCATGGGTAGGCCAACCCATCGCAATCAAGGCATTTGCATCGAGCAAATGACTCATATCGGACTCATACCGATTCTTCAAGCATCTTCTGCACTTGTTGTGTTGTCACGCGTGGCACGTCAGCCGGCAAATCAAACACCCAGATGCCATCCACTTGTTTGAGTGGTAATTTCTCAGCACTACCACGGCGAATCAGCTCTGATATCGCCTGCCCCAACCTCAGTGCCCGCGCCCGCGCATAGGCATTAGCGACGACGAACGCATCATCTTCAAGTGTGATCGTAGTTCTCACGATTGATACCAATAAAGAAATTTGATGCACTATAGTAAAAATCGCATCAACGGTCAAACACTTGGATTCGGTATAAAAGCTTGTTGTTGGCAGCTTGCTGATTCAGTGCCGAATGCTGAATGTGCCTGTGCCGACATGCTGCACACTGGTGGCAACTTGCGTAGCTATCGAGTCGATACCGCGCCCGCCGGCCATTGCTTCAATCGGATCGCCGAGCACCAGTCGAATCAAAAAACGCGACCAAAGTCATGCCGATGAAGGTCGGGATGACGAGGCTGATGCGGGTTAAGAGGAAGCGAAACATAGGTGGCGAATGATACCGAATCGAGCCGTGCTAAGTCAGAAAATCATGCGCTGATAAATGTCAGCGCATTTACTGCCGCGGCGTAGCCAGTTGGTGCTGATCACACGCTGTTGTTACGAGTCTGTCCAAAACACCAGTGACGGTTTGGCCGTGATCGGAAACCTCACTGCAGATGGTGCAATGTGGCTCGCGACTAGTTTGCCGCCGCCACCAAATCCAACTGCCAACCAACGAGATTTTCTGCATCGTGCCACAAGGGTGCAAACTGAACTGGATGGAAGCCGCATTCGCCCGCCAGATTGGCAAGACGCTGCATCGCGGTTTCGTCCAGTGAAGCATTGATTAATTCGTGCAAACGCTGCTCCATTGATTTGAACGAGTGATAGATAGCATCCAGTGCGGCGTTGAAATCCGTGCTAGACAGTGCTCGTCGCCTATCGTACAGATCCCCCAATGCTGGAAGAAGCACGCCTGCCAGCAGATTTGAGCCTTTTGATTCGGCGGCTAGGCGAAGCATATTTTGCATACGCTCGATCATGCGCGAATGTATCGCGTCCGTCCCTAAAGCTCGGTTCCGCTCCGCACTAGCGAATGCGCGCAGATCGCTAAACGCTTCGGCACGATGCTCCAGTTCCTGTGCGTGCTGTAAAGACTCGTGTGCATTGCGTACGATCGTTGACGCGACGTGGTGTAGAACGAAACGAGCTGGTGCGCCCTCCAGCATCACACGACGAACTTCTCGCAGTACTGATTCCTGCTCTGTATATTCGAGCACGTATTGACCAGACACGGCTTCATAACATGCAGCCTCAAATGGTAATGCCTCGGCCGATACGCCGCCGCTAAACGTAATACCTTCAAAAAGCCGCTTGCCGTCGGCAACGTGACTGGGCGGATCAATTTGTGCCAGATCGACGCCGTGAATCTCGAATGTAATGGAGCGCCCACGAGCAACGTCGAGGCCAATCAGCGGTACGACACCATTGCCAGTTCCAATATCAAGAACCCGGGCACCATTCGGCAATGCCATAAAA
>JANYAW010000243.1 GCA_025361105.1 Rhodocyclaceae bacterium
GATGCCGCCCGCGGTCGGCTGGTATTTCCTCGCGTTGGCGCTGTTGCTGCTGCTGGCGATGGCATTGCGTTGGTGCTGGCGACGCTGGCAAGCCAGTAGCTATCGTCGCCACGCGCTCGAGGAATTGGCTATGCTGCGTGACGAAAATTCACCCATCAGCGCACTCGCTGCGCTGCTGCGTCGTGTCGCACTGCACGGTGCAGCGCGTGAGCACATCGCTTCCTTGAGTGGCGATGCGTGGGCAGATTATTTGAAAAACAATTCCACACTCGTACTCAAGCCAAACGTCGCCACGCTGTTATGTCATGCAGCGTATGCCAAATTTCCAAGCAGCGATGCCACCGATATGGAAGCGGCATTTGTCTACGCGAGCGAATGGATAAAGCAGCATCGCGTGCAGCAGGTGCCGGCATCATGAATTGGCTTACCGTGTTTTTGACCAGCTTGACTCCAGCATTCGATCAATTGCTATCAGGTGGCAGTTGGTCGATTGCATTCCCTAGCGGCGCGTTGGAAATTACTTACCCCTTAGTCATTTTTTTAGCTCCCCTGCCCTTGCTGTTAACGCTATTCGCGCGGCCATTTCAAAGTCGTTTTGAGGCAATTCATGTCCCCTTCTTTCGCGAAGTTGCCACCGCCGCCCGTGCGATTCCCAGCCCCGGCGCGGTAGTGTTGAGGCGCGGCGTACTTGAGCGAGGAGTCTGCGTTCTGATTTGGTTGCTCTTGCTGGCGGCGTTGTCGCGTCCACAGTGGGTTGATCCACCGCTGGAGCGAATTCAACCGGGGCGCGATTTGTTACTCGCCGTAGATATTTCGCAGTCGATGGATGAAACCGATTTCGCCAGCGAAAACGGCAAACGGATACAACGCCTGAGCGCCATCAAGCAAGTGCTGGATCAATTCATCGCCACGCGCACCGGTGATCGCATCGCTTTGGTCGTCTTTGGCGACGGCGCTTATGTGCATGTGCCGTTCACGCTCGACCATGCACTGCTACGGCAAATGCTGACCGAACTGCAGGTCGGGATGGCGGGTGCGCGCACCCGCATTGGCGATGCGATTGGACTGGCGATTAAATTATTCAGCGTCAGCGACGCGCGACACAAAGTGATGATCGTGCTCTCGGATGGTAACGACACCGGCAGCAAAATTCCGCCCGAAACCGCCGCCACAATTGCTCATCAACGTGGGGTAATAATTCATGCTGTCGCGATTGGTGACCCAGCCACGCGCGGCAATGAAAAAGTTCAATTGGCAAGCTTGCAGGACATCGCTCGTCTGGGTGGTGGCAGCTTTGCGCTGGGTACGGATTTGCGGCAACTCAGCGCGATATATCGTCGCCTTGATGTGCTGGAGAAACAGGATTTTCAAACGCTGAGTTATCGCGCCCGTCATCCCTTGTTTCAATGGCCGCTAGGGATAGCGGTGGCGCTGATGGCGATTTTGCAACTGATGTTGATGCTAGGCGCGACATGGCAGCGACTGCGACATGAGTGAGACAAATTTCATTTCCAGTCTTGTTGCTTTGCTGCCAACAACAATTGAGGAATTCCATTTCCTGCGTCCGCTCTGGTTAGGTTTGTTACCGCTGGCGATTGCGTTTCACTGGGCATTATTGCAACGCCATTCGGCCGAGAAAATTTGGCACAATGTGATCGCACCGCATCTCTTGGCGCACCTGACGCTGAACCGCGCACGCACTTGGCGGTTTGAGCCGCGCTTGAGCTTAACGCTGGCATTGATACTTGCCGGCATCGCACTGGCCGGCCCAACATGGGAAAGAGAGCCGCCACCATTTGTCGAAGATCGTGCGCCGTTAATCATCGCCTTGGATTTAGGGTCGTCGATGAATTCAAGTGACGTGCAACCAACCCGACTGACCCGCGCCAAGCAAAAAATTCGTGATTTGCTGAACCTGCGGCGCGGTGCACGCACGGCGCTCATCGTCTATGGCGCGTCGGCACACATGGGTCTGCCATTGACGGACGATGGAAAGTTGCTGGCGACTTACGTTGACGTGCTGGACACAAATATCCTGCCGCAAACGGGCAAGCACACCGACGAAGCGCTACGGCTTGCCGATGCGCTGTTGGCCAAAGAATCAGTGGCCGGTTCGGTGGTGTTGCTGACCGACGGCGTTGAAGAAACCGCCGCGCAACATGCGGATGCGATGTCGACAACGCATCGCATCGTTTGGGGAATCGGCCCGACTGATGACAGCAGTGTCTCGCGAAACAACGCCTTCAAACGTGAAAAGTTGGTGGATTTTTCAACGACTATCAACGCGAGTTTTGTTCCACTGAGTTTGGAAAATACAGACGTGATTTCGGTACAGCGACAGATTGATACGCATCTCGAACAAGCGCAACTTAGTACCAGTACCACACGCTGGCACGACGCGGGCTATTGGCTGCTGTGGCCGCTGATGCTACTTGCTACGCTGTCGTTTCGGCGCGGCTGGACGGTGCGTTGGTGATGCAAACACGTCGCCATCCGCTCGATACGGTGCTGATGCTCGCCTTGCTGTCGGTCGTGAGTGTGCTCATCTTCGGTACGCTACGCGATGAGTTTTTCTGGAAGACGCCAAATCAACTTGGCTTTGACGAATATCTTGCGCAAGATTTTCCGGCGGCCGAGCGGCATTTTCAAAACCCTCAGTGGAAAGCCAGCGCTTGTTATCGACGCGGCGATTACCTTTGTGCCGCAGAATATTTCGCAATGAACAACGACACAAATCGTGCCGAGGCGGCCTACAACCTCGGCAATACCTTGGCGCGTTCAGGAAAAGCCGGCAGCCTCACCGCTGCGCTGGCAAGTTATCAAACCGCCTTAAAGCACCATCCTGAGTGGGCGCTGGCAATCCACAATCAACGCGTCGTGGCAGATTTATTGCTCGTTCAACATGCCAAGAAAAAATCAGACGATGGCGACGGCGAGGCAAGTGAACCAAATGACGAAGCCGAAGGCACCGTGGTCGACAATCGCGCCAAACACGGTAAGCCGGGCGAGGTCAGCATCGAGAAACTTGACGCAAATTCTGTCGATCAAATTTGGTTACGCAATGTCAAAACCGATCCCGCTGCGTTCTTGCGTTTGCGTTTTGCTGCTGAACAATTGACGCGCAACAGTACGGCGGTAAAGCCATGATGCGCAGCGTGCTTTTGGTTCTCTGCCTCTACGGCCTCTTCGGCTCTGCACTCGCCGCACAGCCTCCCGTTATTCGCACCGAAATCAGCCCGCGCAGTGTAGTAGTCGGTCAAACTGTCACGCTGCGCGTTGATATTTTCGTGCCGACCTGGTTCACCGCGCCGATTGAATATCCATCCAGCATCGCCGTGGCTGGTGCAACAGCGCAACTGAGCGATTCCGCGGCCACCAATTTGACTGAGCATATCGACGGCCAAAGTTATGCCGGCATGTCGCGCAGCTATACGGTGGTCGCCCAGCGCGCAGGCGATTTCCAAATTCCAATGCTGCCTATCAATATCAGTTATTCGCTCGATGGCAAACCGCGAATGTTGACGCTGCAAACCACGCCGCAAAATTTTCGCGCGACATTGCCGAGCGGCGCTGAGGCGCTGGGATATTTTTTTGCCAGCCCGGCGTACAGCATCAAGCAATCAATTGATCGCCCGTTGACCAAACTCAAAGTCGGCGATGCGATTGTCCGTCGCATCACGCAACGTGCGTCAGCAGTCGCTGCGATGAATCTGCCTGCGCTGACGTTTGCCGCGCTTGATGATGGCAGCATTTATCCCGCAGAAGCGCAACTGAACGACAGCGGCGGAGAACGCGGCAGCATGCGCGTTGGCGAACGCATCGACAGCGTGACCTATGTCTTGCGTAAAGCGGGGCCGTATGAATTGCCCAGCTTGAAAGTTGCCTGGTTCGACACCATTGGCGGAAAAATGCGCTGGGCAAGCGTGCCAGCCTTGCGTTTTGACGTGGTACCCGATCCGCGTGCAGTTGCGTCCGTCAAACCTTCATCCAGTGTTGGTGACGGCGTGTCACCAGCACCAACTGACGATTTCAGCCTGCGCAGAATGTTGCTGAATTTCTGGCGACATCCGCTGGCACTGACTACCGCATCTGTCTTGATGCCGTTGCTGTTAGTGGCTTATGCGCTCAAACGTCGTGGCATCAATCTAGCTCGGGTTTGGCAGGCGTGGCAACAACGCCGTCGTGATGCCGAACCAGCTCACTTCCAGCGCTGCTTGGCGAGCTTGCGGCAGGCCACGGTGATACAAGCATTGAATGCGACGATGCAGTGGCTCAATCAACTCAAACGAAACGGCAGCAGCGCGTCGCTCACGCAGTTTGCCGTGAATTTTGGCGACGATGATTTTCGGCAACAAGTCACCTATCTGCAAAGTCATTTGTTTGCGAAAAATAAATCCCCTATCCAATGGAACGCAGTGACTTATCAACGAGCGCTGGTTAGGGCGCGCCAGCGCTGGCTACGCGCACAGAAAACCTCAACTCCCGGCAGTGATAATCTCGCAGCACTCAATCCAATTTCATCTTGAATCGTCATGACCCACTCAACGCACTCAACAACCCTCACCCGACAACTTGCCGAGCTGGACACGCAGGGCTACACCATCATCGAGAATTTTCTGGACGCGGAACGCTTGCGCCGTGTCCGTGCCGGGCTTGCGCCGTTTTTGAGCACACATTCCGGGAGAAATAATTTTGAAGGTTTGAAAACCGAGCGCGTCTACACACTGATTGGTCGCGGCAAAATTTTCGAGGAAATCACTGAAGATCAACGCGTGTTGGACATCCTCGACGTGCTGCTACGACCGGGTTATCTGCTCACCGCCAGCCAAGCCATTTGCATATCGCCTGGCGAAACGCCGCAACCGATTCATTACGACGATTCGTTTTATCCCATTCCTCGGCCACGGCCATCGATTAGCGTGAGCACGATAGTCGCGGTAGATGCCTTCACCACCCATAACGGCTGTACGGAAATTATCCCTGGCAGTCACCAATGGAGTGACGCGCAAATTGCCGGTGTTTATGACGGCTTGGATCACGATGCGCCGACACCGGCGGCGATAGCAAAAATGCTGGTACCCGTCGTCATGCCGGCCGGTTCGTGCATCGTGTTTCAAGGCACGCTGCTGCATCGCGGCGGTGCCAATCGCAGCGACGCTCCGCGTCTGGCCTTCTCGAATCAATATTGCGAACCCTGGGCGCGTACCCAAGAAAATTATTTTCTCGGCATGCCACCAGAACTGGTACGCGAGCTCTCGCCGCGTTTGCAATCGCTACTGGGTTATTCCGTCATGCCGCCCTTCATGGGCCATGTCACCGCCTCGCACCCGACCAAAGTTTTGCCTGCCGAATACGTCAATACGGTGATGGCAAATCGCGCACTGATTCCGCCGGGCGAACAATGAAAACTGAACACCGCAACATCGCGCTGCTGGCCGCGGCGCAATCGCTGCTGCTCGCCAACGGCATCACCCTGGTCGCCATCAATAGCTTGCTCGGCTTGCAACTCGCACCCGACCGAAGGCTGGCCACGCTGCCGGTCACCACCTATGTCATCGGTGGTGCACTGTCGACATTTGCGGCGGCGTTTTTCATGCGGCGTTACGGTCGTCGTGCCGGATTCATGCTGGGTGGCAGCTTCGCTTTGGTCGCCGCATTACTCGGCGCGCTGGCCGTTTGGCAGGGTAATTTTTGGTTGCTGTGCGCCGCGACCGTACTCGCCGGTGTGTACAACGCCTTTGGTCAACAATATCGCTTTGCAGCGGCCGATAGCGTCGAGCTGGATTGGAAGGGCAAGGCAATTTCGCTTACCTTGGCCGGCGGAATTCTCGGTGGCGTGTTCGGTCCGGAGTTGAGCAAGTTGAGTCGCAGTTTGCTGGAGCCACCCTTCCTCGCCAGCTATTTGGTATTGGCTGTGTTTGGCATCTTGTCGATCTTGATTGCCAGTCGGCTCAAGATCCCTCTATTGACCACCGCCGAGCAAAGCCATGGTGGGCGACCGATGGGTGAAATCATGCGGCAGCCTGATGTCATCGTCGCCGTCTGCGCTGCGGTCTGCGGGTATGCCACGATGAACTTGCTGATGACCGCCACGCCGCTGGCAATGGACTTCTGCGGCTTGCAATTTAATGACACAGCGTTTGTCTTGCAATGGCATGTGATCGGCATGTTTGCGCCATCATTTTTCACTGGCGATTTAATCAAACGCTTTGGCATCAGAACCATTCTGATTACCGGCGCACTGCTAATGTTCATCTGCGCCGCTATTGCCTTGTCCGGCGTGACGCTGATGCATTTTTGGTGGACATTAGTACTGCTCGGTCTCGGTTGGAATTTTCTATTCATCGGCGGCACCACACTACTCAGCGCCTCCTGCCAACCTGCCGAGCGCGCCAAAGTCCAAGGCACCAACGATTTTCTCGTGCTCGGCACACAAGCACTCACCTCACTCGGCGCGGGTGTAATGATTATGAGCACAGGCTGGCACAGCTTGATTTATTTCGCCTTGCCGATGGTGGCACTGACAGCATTGGTTACGGTGTTGTTCTGGCGACGGCGGATGTCGACATAACGGCGTGTCACCAGCACCAACTGATGATCTGTCACTTACCCATTCACCCCAATTATTCGCAAATTCAACCGATATTGCTGCAATCCGTCGCTAACGGCTGGCAAGCCGATGCCTGCTACCTAGAATGCAAGCAGTCGAATAACAGTTGATGATCATGTTCAAATCCATTTCAAACTTGCTGAACCGCACGCCCTGGTGGGGGCTGATTGGCGTCGCCTTTGCGATACTGGTTTTGCTGATCTTATTGGCGGTGCCATTTAACGTGCTGCGCTTGGCCGCGCACACTGACACGCCGCCCGAACACCGTGCGATTCAACGCGAGATTGATGCGGCGTTTGGCATCAATGCGCTGGGCGTTGCCGACAGCGTGGTGCGAACCATACAGCGCTTTGGCGAGGATCCGGTGCGTCGTGCGGAATTGGATCGGGTGCTTGATGAGATTGCGCGTGCGCGTGATGACGTAGTGGCTGGTAGTGCTCCCAAGCGCAACCGACGCACCGAAACCACGACGCGAATTGATGGTGTGGTGACCGAGCATCAAGTACAAATCGAGAAACAAATTGAGAAACCCGTTGAGAAAAACCCCAGCCGCCAAACCTTGGACGAATTGGCGCAACTTGAAGAGCAACGCGATGCGGAACACGATGCGGCGATTCGTAGTTATGAAATCGCAGTAGATGCGCGCAAGGAGATCGAGCGCGCACGCGACGAACTGCAACATGCGCTCGAAGAGCGTGATCTTCCATCGGCTGAAATGCCCAAGACCATCGCGCAACGACTGGAGCTTGCCTATGCTGCCGAACAAAAAGCGCAAGCCCAAGTCGATGTCGCGCGACGTGCGCTAAAGCAAGTCGCCGAGCAGTCCGCACAAGCTACCAACGACCTCGCCGCAAGCGAAGTCAACGAGACGGTCAGTGCAATTACGCCAGCGCTACGCGAAAAAATCCATGCCACCGTGGCCAATGATTTCTACCGCATGGTGGCTTGTGTAGTGCTGATTTTGTTGTTCATCCCGAGCTTCATGTTGGTGGTCATTGCCAAATTTTTTGCCGGTCGTTCGCGCAACTTACAAAAAATCGCCGACGAAAAAAGTTCCGAAGCGCAGCATCACAGCATGCGTCGTCAGCTGACCGAAGCACGCTTGCAAGCC
>JANYAW010000293.1 GCA_025361105.1 Rhodocyclaceae bacterium
TCGTTGGTATTGAGATCGATTACCCTTAGAGAACTACCGGCGATCCAGTAATCCCGCTCATCTCTTGTGGAAATGTCATCATAGGTAACTCCATAACGTGGGGGGGCACCAGACACCGGTGCCTTATCGATTACAAATGCATAAATATTTAGGTCGAAATTTGGATCTCGCCTTAATTCAACTTGATTGTTGTAAGTGCCTGCATCCTTTTTGCCGACCACTTTTATTGCACCGGTATATCGGTAGCGCCTACCATCTTTAGCATCGACTGCTTCCACAAAGCGATAACCAGTTTTCTCGAAATTATCTTGCACAAGAGATCCTTGTTGTGTTCGTCCTAACAAAAAAGTCCTGACATAGCCTTCTCCGCCAACATCATCGCCGTAAGGATCAGTGAGATCGTATTGACTTCCATAATTCGTAACTTCGGGCCGTATCTTCATCAAATATATGCCCTCAACATTTTCGACAGCCCGAATAATCTTCTCCCCCGCCGTCTTGCACCGTTCCTGAAACATCGCTTCGGCCTTTGCCAGTCTTTCTTGTGGCAATTCACCCGCTATCGCATCGTCAACAAAACGCAGGACAAATATCGCGATTGCCAGCACGGCCAAAACGCTCAATCTTCGAGTCAAATACTGGCTCATTTGATTCCCCTCTTGCGATGATTCGTAAACAATTTATTCAAAAGATCAATTTCACTGAGGGTCAAAGGGGTCAGCATCAATAAACTTTTTCACCACGACCTCCCCATCAAAACCCGAATTCCGATTGCTCTTCCTGCCGCTGCGCCATTCCCTTGCCGCCCTCAGGCCTGCCACGCCTGGCTTGCGTACGTCGCACCCCGGCTGCCGCACACACCTCGACTGCAAATCGGCTACTCCCCAAGGGCTGGCTTTGGCTGAGTGCCAGTCGTATATCGTCGAGTGCGGCGTCATCCATTTCGCTGCGAAACAGCGCACGGTAGGCGGCACGTCGCGATTCACCATCCAGCCCCAATGCCTGGTAAACCGGATGCGCGGTGATCAGACCATCCCCCTGCCCGAGCCCGTTACATCGATAGCTCGACCACCTGTATTGCCTCGGATCGCTCACCATGCCGGCCCGCACCGGGTTCAATTCGATGTAGCGCTGACACGTCAGCAGATACTGCTCCGCCTGCACCGCGCTGGATTTGAAACGTCCCTCCCACAAAGTACCGCTACGTCGGTAATGGCGGTTCATGTATTGCACATAGCGCCTGCCGACCGATTGCATGAGTTTGGCCGGCCCTTGCGGATCAGTCGGTGTCAGCAGCACATGCACGTGATTGGTCATCAACACATAGGCGTGGATCACGCAATGCCACTTGGCAGCCGCCTCCTGCAACCAATGCAAATAGCAATGGTAATCCTCCTCGGCAAAGAAACACGGCGAGCGAATAACGCCCCGTTGCACGACGTGCTGGGGAATGTCTGCGAGTTTGATGCGAGGGCGACGTGGCATGGGCTTATCTCAAGAGATCAATTGATGCTGACCCCTTTGATTTGGTTTGCGCTATAAATGCGGCCTGATTTGAGCTCGAGTCTTGGCCAATCAACATACACTTCTTCGCTCTCCCATTCGCCGACACCAATTAGCCCTAACCGAGCATCAGGTGGATGAACTCCACCTGAGGTTCCTCCTTTCAGAAACGCAACTTTCTTACCATTAAAGGCGATAGTCGCCGCAAAACAACTTTGAACATCGAATGCGGTCGTATCATCAGAAGCATCGACTCGCGGCGTCCCCAAAAAGAGGGCGGCCCAATCTCCTCCATTTGGCTTTATGTCACTGATACGCGCTCGAAATAGGAGCCTGCCATCTTGCGCAATATCGAATACATCTGCGACCCCAGAGTGCGGTACGTCGGATTTTCTTCCGGGCCAAATTACTTTAAGGCGGTCAAGGTCATAAGCCGATCGCAACGGTCTATCTGCAATGTCAAACCGAATCAACCCTCGATGCTCAAATCCGACGTTGATACGACCGTAAAATGCGACTGCCTTTCCATCCTCTATTAGAAATGGGCGCCCTGTTTCACTCGCCGGCGCACTGGCCATATTGACCAATTCCCGTTCCTGCCGCGTTTCCCAGTCCATTTCATACAGGTGCTCAACACGTGGGCGCAACTTCCAATACACTAGCTTCTTGCCATCAGGTGCAAAACTCGGCTCGCGTGCAATCGTGTCAGCCACCACCTCCATCCGCGCCCCATCCGACGGCATGCGCGCCAAAACGTAATCGCCAATTGAACAGCGGTACTGCTCGTCGCACGGCCCGGTGCTGAACACTATCCACTTGCCGTCTGGCGTATAAGTTGGCCAGCGGTAAGTGCGTTTATCCTCAAAGGGCAGGACTTCCCATTGCTGACTCGCAAGGTAATAACGCCCGATTCGACACACATCGCTTCGTTGCGGATTAATATGACAAAGGCTAACCAGCAAATTGCTGTCATCCGGTGAAAATCGTACATGTGCGGGAAACCAACGCATACCCAGGAATGTCTCAGCAAGTGAGAACGGTTTCTCAACACTAAGCGACGAGCGCTGCTGTTGCCCTCCATACATGCCATAGCGCGCATTTTGTCCGAGGTTCGGCGTGCAACCGGCCAGCGTCAGACCAACAATCCCGAGGAGAACAACAAATCGCTTCCGCATTTGAGTTTTCATGCTGTTTG
>JANYAW010000345.1 GCA_025361105.1 Rhodocyclaceae bacterium
CTTTGCGCTCGAAGATGGCGAACGGCTGGTGGCCGCGCCACTCAATCGCCGCAGCGCCGGTACGCCAGACGGGCCGAGTGTTTATGATTTCTTGCAACAGATGGAGCGCGAACGCAAAGCCAACGAAGGGACGCGCGTGCTCTACGTGGCGGCCACCCGCGCAGTGCGCCGTTTGCATCTTTTTGGCGTGGTCGAAACCAAGGCCGATGGTGAGCTGGTCGCACCGAAGAAATCCACGCCGCTGTGTCGTTTGTGGCCTGCGTTGGAGGCCGAATTTCTTCACGCAATCCCAAGCAACATGCCAGCCTTGGCGGCGCAGACAGATACCGGTGAATTGCTGTCCGACGATGATGAATCGAGCGACGATCCGAGTGACGAAAGTAGCGACGAAATGAGCGACTTTGTTCCAGCGCTGGTGCGACTCAAAACCCCGTACGCCGTATCTGAAAGATGGACTGCACCGCCGCTGGAAATCGCAAAACACAGCGTCAATACAAACACCGTCAATACGCTGGCCGCGAGCATAGGAACATTGGCACACGCCTGCATGGAGCAAATGGTGAATGCGGCGGCGCCCTGGTCGGCGAGCCGAATCGAAACCATGCAAGCCAGTCTCGAGCGCTGGCTAAGCAGTCGCGGTTGGGGCTCAGCCGATAGCGCGAAGGCAGCGCGTCGAGTGATGAACATGTTGACCGTCACCCTCGACAGCGCCGATGGCCGGTGGGTGCTGGCACATCATCAAGACGATGCGGCAGAGTTGGCGCTGTCGACCACGCTGATTAACGACGACCAGCAGGGGAGCGGCGCCACCGCGACCAGAGTGGTGGATCGCAGTTTCGTCGACGCCGGTGAGCGCTGGGTGATCGACTACAAAACGGCCGACCTCGGCCAGCAGGCAAGCGCCGCAGACTTGCTACAACACGCTGAGTTTTACCGCCCGCAACTCGAACAATACGCGGCGCTATTTCACGCGGGTGGCTTGCCGGTACGCAAGGCGATTTTGTATTTAGTGCATGGGAAATTGGTCGAGATTGAGTGAGTGGCGAGCGTGAGTTTGAAACGCCTTGAATGCTTGTCTCCATCCATAAATTCGTTTAGTGGGCAATCTTTGCTTGTCAATATGGTAACTAATACGTTACCATAAGAGCGTAACAATGAAAATTCAGGAATACCTCCGCGCCGATGATTCGAACCCGTACAAGAAATGGTTCGATAGCTTGGATGCGCAGGCAGCTGCAAAAGTTGTGACAGCCAAACTTCGACTGGAGCTTGGTAATACTTCTAGTGTGAAATGGTTTAGCGGAATTGGCGAATATGTTATCGATTGGGGTCCGGGCTATCGAATTTATCTGGCACGAGACGGTGACGCGCTCATTATTTTGTTTGGTGGCGGCACGAAACGCAGTCAGCAAAAAGATATCGATCATGCAAGGGCGCTTCATGCCGAATACAAATCGCGGAAGAAAATTTTAGACACAACAAAGAAAGGAAACCGGTGAAGCTATGGCACTGACTCGCAATTTCAAACAAACCGTTCTTGAGCGTGTAGAGCGCGACACCAAGTTCGCCAAGGCTCTACTTGATGAAGCCGCCACATTATTTCTCAGTGGCGAACCAGAAACGGCACGGCTCATTCTGCGTGATCTGGTAAATGCCACCATCGGATTCGAGCAGCTTGCCGAAATGACGGCCAAGCCAAGCAAGAGCTTGCACCGCATGTTGTCGCCAAGAGGAAATCCCAGTATGGACAACCTCGCTGCGATTTTCGGCGCTGTACGGCACTGGCTCAAGCTGGCTTTTGATGTTCGTACGGTTAAGGCGGTGTGAGTTGGATTGCCGACGGCTGTGTAATTACGAAGCCGCTCGTCGGTGGGCTTTGACTGTGACTTGCATTGCAGTTTTGAACTTTTTTGGCAGTCATTAAGTTGCTTAACGGTTTGTCGCCAGCACCAACTGGCATAAGCCAATTGGTAAAAAATTAATGCGATAGCTACCCCATTGATACGCGCCAGTTGTTGCTGTTGACACGCCGTCATTTTGCAAATGAGATATGGTTCCTGGCTCATTTTTCTATATCCGTAACCATTGGCAATCATCACAATGATTAAGCAAATTCCCCGACGTATCAATGCATGACAAAATGCATTCTTCACGCAGAAAAATATCACGACGCGAGATTTTGAGGCTGAACTTATGGCTATGAATTGGCAATTGGCGGTCAGGTCATCGTTGGAGGCGTATGCCAGTCGAAACTCGACAATTCAGATTGAGCGTGAAAAGTTCTTGCATCAGGAACTGGCAAACATTGTTGCGGCTACTGAAAGTCGCGGGCACACACCATCGCAAACGGTCAGTCGTGTTTTGCAAGAGTTACGTGACGTGGGGTTTTTATTTTTTTCGAACAAAGGTGTCTATACGTTAAATCAAGTCATCGTTGATGCGGTCGCCGAAGACCTTCCTGATGATGTTCTGGAAAACGCAGTGGGCGAGGGGAAGCTTACGTTTTCAGACGTTCAGACATCAAGCGGAATTACGATGGGAAGATTTAGGCGTGGAATGGGAGCGTTGCGCAGCAAAACCTTATTGAACTATGGTGGATGTTGTGCCCTTTGCGATATTGATGATGACGGCCTGTTGGTCACCAGTCATATCGCCCGCTGGGCTGACCGCCCTGAAGCGCGTGGCTTACTGTCCAACACAATCTGCTTTTGCACGCTTCACGACAAGTTGTTTGAAAACGGATATTTCGCGATGAGCCGCGATTTAAATTTGATTTGGCGAACGCCACAATTGAGTCGGGCAATCGAGATTTGGCAACGACAATGCACTTTCAAATTTAGTGTTCCGAAATCCATTCAGCCTGACCTTCGGTTCATT
>JANYAW010000346.1 GCA_025361105.1 Rhodocyclaceae bacterium
TAGCATCTTTTTTTGCTCGGCCTTCAATCAGCACACGCTGCACGCTGCCCACCATCGCTTCGCTAAGTTTCAATGCATGTGCTTCGATGTGCTTTTGCAAACGTATCAGGCGTTTCATTTTCACGTCTTGCGGTGTCTCGTCCTTCAAATCTGCCGCTGGTGTTCCTGGGCGCGGGCTGTATAAAAAAGAGAAGCTTTGATCAAAACCAATGTCTTCAATCAGGCGCATGGTTTTTTCAAAATCGTCTTCTGTTTCGCCCGGAAAGCCGACAATGAAATCAGATGTCAGCGACAAATCGGGACGCGCGGCGCGCAATTTTTTCACCAGCGATTTGTATTCGAGCGTCGTGTAGCCCCGCTTCATCGCCGCAAGAATCCGATCCGATCCGGCTTGCACCGGCAGATGCAGATGCGCTGCGAGTTTGGGCACCGTGCGATGTGTCTCGATTAGGCGCGCGGTGACTTCTCGCGGATGCGAAGTCGTGTAGCGAATGCGCCCGATGCCATCCATCGCGGCCAACGCTTCAATCAGATAAGCGAGATCGGCGCGACCTTCACCGTCTTCACCAAAACTACCTTGGTAAGCATTAACGTTTTGCCCGAGCAAAGTGATCTCGCGCACGCCTTGTTTGGCCAATTCTGCGGCCTCGCGCAGTACATCGTCGAGCGGTCGCGAAACTTCCTCGCCGCGCGTATAGGGCACGACGCAAAATGTGCAATATTTCGAGCAACCTTCCATGATCGATATGAAGGCCGAACTGCCCTCAACGCGTGCGGGCGGCAGCGCGTCAAATTTCTCGATTTCAGGGAAAGAAATATCCAGTTGCGATTTGCCAGTGTCGCGCCGCGCCTGTATCAGTTGCGGCAATCGATGCAGAGTCTGCGGGCCGAAAACCACATCGACATAGGGCGCACGGCGAATGATATTCGCGCCTTCCTGGCTTGCCACACAGCCACCGACGCCAATCACTAAATCTGGCTTGAGCAATTTCAAATGACGCACCCGACCAAGGTCATGAAACACTTTCTCTTGCGCGTTTTCGCGCACCGAGCAAGTGTTGTACAAAATGATGTCCGCATCTTCGGGCCGGTCGGTTTTTTCGACCCCATCGGAGCCAGCCAAAACATCAACCATCTTGTCCGAATCGTATTCATTCATCTGGCAGCCAAAGGTGCGGATGAAGAGTTTTTTTGCCATTGGTAGAGTCGATGTGAGCGAGAAAAATAGCGCGGAAAGCGTGCAGATGAATTATAGGACAGGCGTTCAGTCGTCAAAATATGTTGCAGAAATGCCACATCTATCCAAACTGACTGCAAGATTGACTGTTTTTAGACGACCAACTCTAGTCCGAGATGCCACAATCCTCCATGGATTCCCAATAAAGGGGGAAGCTTGTACGCAGCAGCCAGAACTCTGACCGTTGCAGCCCTTAGTTATTAACTGAAACAGGAGATTCACCATGCAAAAGAAACTCATCGCGCTGGCCATTGCTGGCTTGGCATCCTCAGCAGCATTTGCACAGACCAACGTGACTGTGTACGGCAAGATTGACCTAGCCTACGAGCACGCATCCGGCACGGGCGGTTCGAAATCCTCCGGCATCAACTCCGGCGGCCACGACGGTAGCCGTCTTGGTTTCCGTGGCGAAGAAGCGCTGGGCGGCGGCATGAAGGCGATTTTTGGACTTGAGTATCAACTCAATGCGGACAGGAATACCGGCATTGGCAACAACGGTGCAGGCGCAGCGAATTCACGCCAGACCTATGTTGGCTTGAGCGGCGACTTCGGCACAGTCAAAGCGGGTCGCATTTACTCAACGGGTGACAATTTTGGTGGTAAGTATGATTCGCTCGACGCAGCGAACAGCTATAGCCCCTTGCAGTATTTCGCTGGCTATGCGGGCGCTTCGATCACCACTGGCGCGACCTCCAACTCTGTTGGCTACACTTCACCGACCATGAGTGGTTTTACGCTGCGTGGTGTAGTTGGCTTCGCGCCTGGTCTTGGTGATGCCACTGCTTACACGACTAGCCAAGAGCGTTTGTATGGCGCTGGCGTTGATTACGACATGGGTCCCCTGTCTATCGGTGTCGTCTATCACCGCATGACCCACGTTGGTAACACGGCGAACGCCAACCAACACGAAAGCGCATTTGCGGCGACTTACGATTTTGGCCCAGTGGCACTTTATGGCACTTGGCAAAATCTCAGCGCTGAAAACGCAGCAGGCGCAATTTTCAACAAGTTCACCATCAAGAGCCTTGGCTTGACCGTGCCTGTCACCAAAATGGACTTGCTGCGTCTGATGTACGCGCGTTTTGATAACAAATATGACAACCCGGCGACGGCCGCTTATGACGAAAAAGCCGATGATGCGAATTCTTGGGGCGTTGTGTATGAGCACAGCCTTAGCAAGCGCACTCTCGCTTACGCCGGCTACAACAAGATGAACAATAAAGGTAAGGCATTGTGGAAGACCTCTGCGGGTAACGGCAACGGTGGTCAATTCACCGGTACGGTTGCAGCTGGTCAAGACTCCAGCGGCTACGGCTTTGGCGTAATTCACAATTTCTAATCGTCTTTGCTTGGTCTGATGCAAGGCCGCTTTGGAGGATTCCGAAGCGGCTTTTTGCAAAGGCCACTTGGCCTGTAATAAAACTGTAAGTGAAGTGGTTTATGTTCAGATTCTGAATAAAACAAGAAAGCAGTTTTTAATCACTTAGGAGATTCAAATGCAAAAGAAACTGATAGCTTTGGCAGTTGCCGGTTTGGCTTCCTCGGCCGCCTTTGCGCAGTCGAATGTAACGATTTACGGAATCGCTGACGTTGCCTACTTGCACTCGTCATCGGGTTCGTCGAAGACCACCGGTATCGATGCTGGCGGCTGGTCAAGTAGCCGTCTGGGTTTCAAGGGAACAGAAGATCTGGGCGATGGCATGAAGGCAATTTTCACCCTTGAATATGGAATTACCCCTGACGTAAATGGCGGTATAGGTAACACAGGCGGCACAAACTCACGCCAGACGTTTGTTGGTCTGCAGTCTGCATCCGCCGGTACCATTCGTTTGGGACGATTTAATTCTGTCGGTAAGGATATGACTGACAAGTATGACGCGATGGCCGCTACGACGTTTAGCCCTCTGTATTCGATGCAGCGTGGCAATGGCAATACCGCTGCCAACGGAACGGGTCTACTGCCGAAGGACGGCGGCACATCAACTCATACCCTGACGACGCAGAATATTGGTCGGGTCAGTAATGGTGTTGCTTACACCTCGCCAAATTTAAGCGGCTTTACTTTAAGCGCTCAATACGCCTATGGAAATGTAGACCAAAACGATGCACTAGCCTATACCGGCGCACACGAAACGACGGTAGTTGTTGGTGCAGACTATACAAATGGTCCTTTGGCGGTGGGTTTTGCTCATCATCGCTCTCGCGATCTTGGGACGGCTGCCGTTGCCGGCGTTTATCATGAAAATGCCACCGAAAACTTTATCGGTGGTAGTTTCGACTTTGGTGTCGCGAAGTTGATGGCAACGTTCCAAAACGTTAAGCGAGATACATTCACCGCCCCTGCGGGCCGCTTGGCAACTGACAAGTTTATAAGCGTTGGTGTTCAAGTTCCTGTGACGACGGCTGGTAAATTGTATTTTGGTTGGGCCAATGCTAACGACGGTTCTGCGGCAAACAACGACTCGAATAGCTGGGGAATTCAGTACGGATATGATTTGAGCAAACGTACCTTGCTTTACACCGGCTACCAACGTGTTTCGAACAACAACGCGGCGGCAAGTAGTGTCCTTTCAAACCAAGGTGGTGGCGGTGGCCGTGCGGCAGTTGCTGCTGGCGCAAACACCACAGGCTACGGCTTTGGTATCAAGCATTCGTTCTAATTGATTCGGTTCAATTGAGCGTAACGAAAGGCCACCTTCGGGTGGCCTTTTTACTTCTTACCGTGGGCGACAAGGCCTGACCCTGCCGCAATCTATATAAAA
>JANYAW010000356.1 GCA_025361105.1 Rhodocyclaceae bacterium
CGACATTGTGAATCCGAGCGCGCAGGACGATCCGGGCAGCCCGATTGCCGGCATGCCGGTGCTCGAAGTATGGAAAGCCAAGACCTCGATTGTGATGAAGCGCAGCATGGCTTCTGGCTACGCCGGGGTGGACAACCCGCTCTTCTACAAAGAGAACAACCGCATGCTGTTTGGCGATGCGAAAAAGATGCTGGATGAAGTTCTGACGGCATTGCGGAGCTAAGGATTTCGCCAGTTGGTGCTGGTGACACGCTGTTTAACGAGTATGCGATGAAAATTGGATTGCCACTCGTCGGCACCGCTTACTCAGTGCTTGCCGTGTGCTTCTTCACGGGCAGTGTAGCTCTCGGCCTCTTATGGCTCGGAAGTGCCGGACTCAGTGTAGACGCAGCACCAATGCCAATCGTCTTTTCAGTATGTGTAGTCGGCTGTGTTGCATGGGCCATCGGTTTGTTCTTTGCCCTAAGCCGCTTCTTCTTTCCCACAATCAGTGGTCTTTGTGCGGCTCCATTTACGCAGGCAGTATTGGCAGCTAACCTTGCATTGCGCCTCAGTTGATGATGATGCAACTTTCACGATTTGGTTCGATATGGATATTGGTTGTCGGGGTTCTGCTTAGTCGTGTTGTGTGCGCGACTACGTATCCGGAATCCGAAAAAATCAGCATGTACACTTCTGCTGGAACAGTGTCCACGTGGACGGAAACTAGCGCAGAGGACTATCTAGTACCGAGTAGTCAAGTGTTCATTACTGGACGTGGTCTTGGAGCAGCTAAGGGGTTGGGGCTGTTGGGGGTCTTTGCCGACCGAATGAAAAATTCTGCAACGGCATCTGCGGCGGAACCGTACCTACATTTGAATTTCGCTCGAGCGCTATCGTCTGCACTGCGAATGAAGATCGCTGATCGTCCGTACACTCAAAAATTCGTTCAAGTCGAGAGTGACAACGAAGCTCAACTTATTTTGCTGCCGTCCGCGAAGTTGACAGTATCGGAAGATGGGAATGCTGACCTTTCATTTCGATTAACCGTGAGAATTCGTAGCCAACAATCTGGGACGGAGAAGCGGGACTATTTTTACCGCGAATCAAAGCCTCGACCTCTGACGGGTTCCGGTAGCTGGTCAGAAAATGAATCTGCGGCCTTACTCGACTCCGCTGACACTGCAATGGCCATGTTGTCAGATACTTTGCTTGATGCCATAGAGAGCGACACAGTTAAGGATTGGTCGACTATTCGCGAAGCAAAATTGGCAAAGCTGGGCGGCAGTGAATGTGGCGAGAATACGCCGAAAGTATCTGCCGAGACATATTTCCGCCGAGGGAAGACACTTATGGGATTGAGTCGATACGTTATAGCGAGAGAGTGTTTTATGCGCGCCCAGGAAGAAAAGGAAGACAGCAACATCTATCGGGAATCATGCGCTGCAATTGGAACCATGTACGAACTTGGATGGGGTGTTGAAAAAAATATGGCAACTGCAATGCTGTGGTTCACGAAAGCGGGGCTGTGAGGCCGCAATGCCCGACCCTGCGGTGCGGGTGGCGCGACGCGATAAAGCTGTACAGCGCTTCTCACCTAGAATGTTGGGTATCAATAAAGTAACAGGCCAGATTAATTGAAAGTGCGAGTGGATATGCGAATTCTGTCGTTCGTGATCGTCAGTTTGGCATTAACTGGCTGCGCTGAAATGGCAAAGAAAAATGCTCACGCGGAGGCGGAAGCAACGTGCGCATCGAAGGGAATGCGATTTGTTCAGAAGGAGACAAACCTAACGGAAGGCCTATTTATTACTACGGCTACTGTCAGCGGATGGTGTGGCGAAAAGCCCATCGCATATGCTTCAAAACTCAAACTTGATCTTCCATCCGGTTGGATCCAAAAGACGCCCACAGAATCGATGATCGAGGGGCGTGTTGTTCTGTATTCCCAGAATCCTACAATTGACGCCGGCATGTTCTTGGGTGCCGTAAAGCGTGAAGATATCGCAGACCTGAAAGAATTTGCAATTGCTCGAATGGTCGACCAAGCAAGTAGGCTCACTGACTCGCAAAGTTCGGAGATAGCTAAGCTGGAGATACAAAGTAGGAGGGCTTTTCGTTTTGAAGTTGCTGGCACAGTAAAGACCGGTCAAAAAGTAACATGGTTGGTCACCGTAATCGAAGGTCCCACAGAGATTGCCTACTTATCGATCTGGGTATCGACGGCCAACTTTGAAAGGCAGAAGGAGTTACTGTCAAAGGTTGCGAATACAATAGTTGGGTTCTAGTCAATCAAGACCCGCTCATCAATTCACTAGGTCTGCGTGAGGGCTCGACCGGTCGCTAAGCTCAGATGTTAGTGATTTCGCCAGTTGGTGCTGGTAACACGCCGTTGAATCTGGAGCAATGAACAAGATGAAGGCCAAATCCATAAGATTGCTGCTGGTCGGTGCTACCGGTGCCGTGGGTCAGGAAGTGCTCAAACAAGCACTCGCCGACGAGCGGGTCAGTGCGATTTGCGCAGTGACGCGGCGACCCTTGGACGCAGGGAAGTTTCCTGTGGATCCAAAACTGGAAAACATCATCGTCGACTTTTCGGTGCTGTCGGATCGACCCGTATGGTGCGGTGTCAATGCCGTGATTTGTACGCTGGGTACCACTATCAAAGTCGCGGGTTCCAAAGCGGCGTTTGCTGCGGTGGACCTTGATTTGCCGGTTGCAATTGCGCGCAAGGCCAAGGCTGCCGGGGCGACCCGGTTTGGTTTGAATTCCTCACTCGGTGCGAATGCCTTGTCGCCAAACTTTTATCTGCGCACTAAAGGTGATGCCGAAGAACAGATCATCGCCCTCGGCTATCCCAGCCTGACCATAGTCCGGCCATCGCTGATAGACGCAGAGCGCGAGACAAGGCGACGCGGCGAACAACTTGGTTTGCTGGCTGCACGAATATTCAAACCGGTGATTCCGCGGCAGTACCGACCAGTCACCGCCGCCGTCATCGCCCGGGCGCTGTTGGCAGGGGTGCTCGCCGGGAAGGCCGGCTCAACTATCGTTGAGTCGAGCGAGCTTCATGCTGTCGGGTGAGGTGATTGCGAGGCAAAATCAGCGATCCTTGGAATAAATTAACCGTGTAATTCGTAAATTAGATGGTAGAATTACACAGATGAAAACAAGACTCGTCGAACCGAAACTCTTGCGCGCATTGGCGCAATTCCCTACCGTGGTGCTGGTCGGCCCCAGGCAAGTGGGCAAAACTACGCTCGCCGTCGACTGGGTGAAGCGACATGCTGACGCTAACGCGCTTTATCTCGATCTTGAGTTGCCATCCGGACTGCGCCAAATTGACGACCCGGAAGCCTTCCTGTTGGCGCAAAAAAATCGCCTGGTGGTGCTCGACGAAGTGCAGCGCGTACCGGAACTTTTTCCCATCCTGCGTGGTGTCATCGACATCCGCCGTCGGGCGGGTGAAGCGGCGGGGCAGTTTTTGTTGCTGGGTTCTGCCTCGGGAGTACTGCTGCATCAGTCAAGTGAGAGCCTTGCCGGACGTGTGACGACACTTGAACTCACGCCGTTTCAAGCCCGCGAAGTCTTCGCCCCCGATGCGCCTGCTGCCTTGTTGGGCGCATTGTGGTCGCGCGGTGGCTTTCCCATGTCGACGTTGGCGGCGGACGATGCCGCGAGCTTGGCATGGCGCGAAGCTTTCATCGCGACCTATCTTGAGCGCGATATTCCCGCCCTCGGCCCACGAATTCCTGTCACTACCCTGCGTCGTTTGTGGACCATGCTGGCGCACGTTCAGGGTCAGCTGTTGAATCAGGCACAACTGGCTGGCTCACTTGCCGTTACTGGTCAAACCGTCGCGCGCTATATTGATATTTTGTGCGACTTGATGCTGGTGCGACGTCTACCCGCATGGCATGGCAATGTCGGCAAGCGCCTAGTGCGCGCACCCAAAGTTTATGTGCGAGACAGTGGTTTGGTGCATGCGCTGTTGGGGCTGGCGACACTAGAGGCGGTGCTGGCTCATCCGGTGGCAGGGGCGAGTTGGGAGGGCTTCGTCATCGAGCAAATTCTCGGTGCCGCGATGCAAACCGCATCACCGCCCGAGGCCAGTTTTTATCGCACATCGCATGGTGCCGAGGCGGATTTGGTGTTGAGTTTTCCGAGCGGTGAAACCTGGGTGATCGAGATCAAGCGCTCGTCCGCAC
>JANYAW010000013.1 GCA_025361105.1 Rhodocyclaceae bacterium
CAATCGCCAGATCAGCCGCGCCTTGGCCGGTGATGGGCAGCCACAATGACAGTGCAATCAGCGTGATCAAGCTTGCGGCACTCAGAGATCGTGCCGGAAAAACATCGGCGTGGCTGATGCGCTGAATATGAAACCAGAGGCCGAATAACAGCAGCAGCGGAACGCCGATATTTTTCCGGCACGATCTCTGAGTGCCGCAAGCTTGATCACGCTGATTGCACTGTCATTGTGGCTGCCCATCACCGGCCAAGGCGCGGCTGATCTGGCGATTGCACCTACGACGCTGGCTCTGGATTGGTGGTACTTGGCGATACATCCTTTGATGTACGCCACCTCAGCCAACACGGTATGGCTGATGGTGATTGTGCCGACCGTTGTGCTTTTGTTGCTGCCGATATTGCCGCGGCGCGCGGTGCAAAAATCTGTGCCAGTGGCCGAAGTCAGCGCCGACAATTGCAGCGGTTGCCGACGTTGCCTCGATGATTGCCCTTACGCCGCAATCAGCATGATCCCGCATCCGAACAAAAAAATCGGCTTTGAGCTCGCCGTGGTCAACGCGGATTTTTGCGCCGCCTGCGGCATCTGCGCCGGGTCGTGTCCGTCATCCAGCCCGTTCCGCCACGATGAAGCATTGGTCACTGGAATCGACATGCCACAACTGCCGGTCGACGCCATCCGGCGCTGGCTCGACCACACGCTGGCCGACAATGCCGCAACAAAGAAAATCGTCGTTTTCGGTTGCGATCAAGCGATGGCTGTCAGCACATTGGCAAGCAAAAACGTCGCCACATGCAGCCTCATTTGCACCGGCATGCTACCGCCCGCCTTCGTCGAGTACGCCCTGCGGCGGGGCGCGGCTGGCGTGATACTGACCGGTTGTCGCAGCGGCGCTTGCGCCTTTCGGCTGGGCAATCAATGGACAGAAGAGCGCATGAAGGGCACGCGCGAGCCGCACCTACGCAGCAATGTCGAAGCGCGCCACGTCAAAATCGTCTGGGCCGACCGTGGCGACGAAGCCAATTTGCAAAACGCAATTGCCCAATTTCAATGTTCACTTTCAGAGGTGTCACATGAACAAACCCACTAGATTTATTGCCCAGGCAATGCTCTACGCCGTATTCGCCGCCATCATCGGCTATTTCGCTACCGCTCCGGTTTACCGCCACTTACCAGCCGATCAAGCACTAATCAAACTAAGCTTCAGTCACAGCGGAAAACTCCTCGCCGAGTGCCGCCAGCGCACAGCCGAAGAACTCGCCAAGATGCCCCCCAACATGCGCGCACCACTCGATTGCCGCCGCGAACGCTCACCCGTCGCCATCGAAATCGACCTCGATGGGAAACCCTTGTTCCGTCACATCGCGCCCCCATCGGGCCTTTCAAAAGACGGTGCATCCACCGTCTATCAGCGCTTCACGCTACCCGCCGGCACACATCAACTCGCCGTGCGTTTCAGTGACGACGTGAACAAAAAAGACTTCGGCTACCAACGCGCCGAGACAGTGGTCTTGGCGCCGGGGAAAGTGTTGGTGATTGACTTTGATGCGGAGAAAGGCGGGATTACGCTGATTTGATTTGGCCAGTTGGTGCTGGTGACACGGCGTTGTTAGCGGTATCAGCATCCGTATTGATGTTCGTCGTTCCGCCTCAGCCTAAGCCGTTCACATTTGTCGCGGATGACCCGCAGTTCGACGAAAACCGTCAGAGTAAATCTTCAGAATTCGGTACTCACTCAACCTACCAACCGCGCCGTCTTTGGGTCATAGACCACTTCGGTAATCGACCCATCTCGAATGCGCTCAACCGCTTCGTCAATCACTTGGAGCGGCACTAGAAACCATTCTCTCGGCTTCACCGGACGCCCGAAGCGGTCTTCGATGGTCACGTCAATCTGTGCAGCGCCGAACAAGCGGTGGAAGATGTTTTCCAGCTTGGTGCGGTTCAGGTTATGGAGCTTGTAGGTGGCGACCACCTCGACGTCGGCCAGCAGGTACGTGGCATCGTTTTCTGCACCAGCGATGCGTGTTTCCACCTTGCCACCTGTCACGCCGATCTTGTGGATCAGTTCGCGGTGTTCGGCGACGAATGGGTGGTTAGACAAACTGCGTAGCACATAGATCGTTCCGCTTTCGATGTCGTCAGGCTCCGGCGCATCGCCAAAAAGCGGGCCATCGTCCTTGCGGATAAGGCGACGACCGACGGGCGTGTCGCCATCAGGATAAAGCGACCGCGAAAGCGATCGTAGCAATAGGTTGCCTTCGGTATGGTTGTCAAAAATGACCCGCAGTCGCGGGTTGTCGCGCCCGTCCTTGGTCTTAGTGCTCTCCGACATTTCAGCAACGTAAGCAAACTGACCACTAATGATGAAGAAATCCCCCAACTCGATACTGGCGTTCTTAGCGAAGGGCTTGGTCATCCAGGTACCACCCTTGAGACCGGCTTCAGCTTCGTCGAACAAGGTCTTGAAGTCATCAAAATCCTTGCAGGGCGTGCGATTGGCAATGTCTTCCGCTGCCTTGATTTCGACGTAAGGGCGCACGTAGCGCAGCGCGGTGATATCGCCTTGCCCTGTAGTTTCATCGCCAAACCCCAACTCGGCCAGCAAGGCATCTTCGTCCAGATCATCTGCATCAACAGCAGCTGCTGCACTCCCCGCCAACAGTCCGATGCTATCCAGCCCAGCCAGCAGAGTTTGCGCTTCCGGCAACTTGCGTAGCTGATCCAAGCGCACAGCATATAGGCGCTCAAAGATGTCGCGGCCTTCGCCATGCAACGG
>JANYAW010000047.1 GCA_025361105.1 Rhodocyclaceae bacterium
GCTGACGATGATGATGCAGAAAAAAGGCTCAGACCTTTTCATCACGGCCGGCTTTCCGCCCGCGATGAAGATCGACAGCAAGATGACACCAGCCACCACGCAAGCCTTATCGGCGCAGCACACCGCAGAGTTGGCGCGTTCAATCATGAACGACAAACAGGCCGCCGAATTCGAGGCGACCAAGGAATGTAATTTCGCTATACAACCTGCGTCGATTGGCCGTTTTCGGGTCAATGCTTTTTATCAACAAGGCAAAGTCGGCATTGTTTTACGCGTCATCAATGTATCAATTCCAGATTTCGATGATTTGAAACTGCCACCGGTGTTGAAAGATGTGGTGATGACCAAACGCGGGTTGGTACTCTTCGTCGGTGGTACCGGCTCCGGCAAATCGACATCGCTCGCGGCAATGATCGGTTATCGCAACCAGAACTCCTATGGTCACATCATTACGATTGAAGATCCGGTCGAATACGTGCATGAGCATCGCAACTGCGTCATCACTCAGCGCGAAGTCGGTGTCGATACAGATAGTTGGGGAATTGCCCTGAAGAACACCTTGCGCCAAGCACCCGACGTTATTTTGATCGGTGAAATTCGCGAGATGGAAACCATGGAGCATGCCATCGCCTTCGCCGAAACCGGCCACCTTGCCTTGGGCACGCTGCACGCCAACAATGCCAACCAGGCACTGACCCGCATCATCAATTTCTTCCCCGAAGAGCGCCATCAGCAATTGATGCTTGATCTCTCGCTGAATCTCAAAGCGGTGGTCTCGCAGCGTTTGATTCCCCTCAGAGAAGGCAAGGGTCGCGCAGCAGCCGTCGAGGTCTTGCTCAATTCACCACTGATTTCAGATTTGATGGCCAAGGGCGATGTCTCGGAAATCAAAGAGATCATGAAGAAGTCGCGCGAACTAGGCATGCAGACTTTTGACCAAGCCCTGTTTGATCTCTACGAGGCCGACCGCATCAGCTACGAAGACGCCCTGCGCTTCGCCGATTCGATGAATGAAGTACGCCTACAAATCAAACTCCACGGCAAAGACATGGCTAACAAAGATTTGAATTCCGGGATACAGCATTTGGATATTGTTTGACCTGTTGTCAATCTGACAAAACGCCGTCCAATTTACTAAGCGCATCAGCCAACTCGCCAGTTGGTGCTGACAACACGCCGTCAAATCACCGCTGTACTGCAACAGCCACTATTTTGGTCTTGCCGAACCCGCCACGATATCAATGCCATAAAGCCGACATTCCAGCGGCCCGTTGAACAATGGTGTTTTGCGCCCCACGCGCAGTCCGACGAGCTTGGGGAAGCGGACATCAGCTGACAAAAACCACGTCCGCCATCCCGCAAAATTTTTCTTCAGCGCATCACCCAACAGCGGATAAAACGCGGCCAATTCGTCTTCGTTGCCTAGGCGTTCGCCGTAAGGCGGATTGCTTATCAGCGAGCCGTTATCTGCTGGTGCTGAACGCCGCAACAAATCAGCGCGCTCGATTTCGATTAACTTTTCAAATCCGGCATGCGCCAAGTTTTGTTGTGTGCGAGCGACTGCATCGGCGGAAATATCGCTGCCAAAAATCGGCAAAGTTTTCGTTTCGCGGCGACGCTCGGCGGCTGCGCGTTGCAAGTCACGCCACAGTGTGGGATCAAAATTTAACAGCCGCTCAAAACCGAAATCGCCGGCTTCGCGCGACAAGCCTGGCGCATCGTCGAGCGACATTTGCACCGCTTCAAGCAAGAAAGTTCCGCTGCCGCACATCGGGTCGAGCAGGGTTTGTTCTGGTGTCCAGCCGGCCAAGCGCAAAATTCCGGCGGCCAGGTTTTCTTTCAACGGCGCTTCAATCTTGGCGGCTTTGTGACCGCGCTGATACAAAGGCTCGCCGCTGGTGTCGAGATAAATTGTCGCTTGCGTGTCGGTCAAAAAAAGGTGAATGCGTATCTCGGGATTACGCGTGTTCACACTCGGGCGACGATCGGTGTCGGCGCGAAAACGATCACACACGGCGTCCTTCACTTTGAGCGTGATGAACTCCAAACTCTTGAGCGGTGATCGAATCGCGGTGACATACACGCGGATGTTGCGCTCGACGCTGAACAACTTGCTCCAGTTGATGTTGTAGGCGAGCCGGTAAATATCCGCTTCGGTGCGGTAGTCGCCGTAGGCCAGTCGCCATAGCAGCCGCGTGGCAATTCGCGATTCAAGATTGATACGATAGGCCGTTGCCCAATCACCGGTGCACGCCGCGCCACCGGGCAATGTTTTGACTTGGCGGCCACCAGCGGCGGCTAAATCTTCGCCGAGCAATTCCTCAAGGCCGCGCGGACAACTGGCAAAAAATTGATGTTTCAAAATGACTTCACCAGGTGGGTTTGACAACGACAAGCAGGCAAATTGCGATCAGCGCCAAGACCGGCACTTCGTTAAAAAACCGAAACCAAACGTGCGATCTGGGTGATTGGTTCGACAAGCCGGCAGCGAATTCACGCAGGATTCGGCCACACCAGATATGGTAGCCAACCAGGCCAAACACCAGCGCGATTTTGGCTTGTAGCCATGTACCGGAAAAGCCGAAGCCCAACCACAATGCGAATCCCGAGCCGACTGCCAAGGCGCAAATCGGCGTGACAAAACGATAGAGTTTGGTCGCCATCAAAATCAAGCGCGCGCGCTCGGCGACGCTCTCGGTTGGCACCATCGCCAGATTGACAAACAGGCGCGGCAAATAAAATAAACCGGCGAACCAGCTCACCACAAAAACAATGTGAAAGGCTTTTAACCAAAGCATTAGGCGATTCCCTCACGCACTGTCGGATAGTGCAAGCGTACGCCCAATTCGCGTTTCATTCGCGCGTTCTCCATGCGTCGCGATTCGCGCATGAATGACCATTGCATTTCGGAGACGCGCGCAGCAACTTCCGCACGCGGCAAACGTGGCGCGCGTGGCAAGGTAAATTTGTCGGCCAATAAATCAAACCAATCGCCCATCAACAGCGCGGTGTCGTCGCTGGCGTTGTAGGCACGATTGCGCCGCCCGTGCTTGAGCGCGGCAATGCACGCACGTGCCAAATCTTCAGCATGAATGTGATTGGTGTGGCTGTCCTCAATGCGATTGATGAGTGGCAAAGCTTTGTGCAAACGCTCCAGCGGCAAGCGATTCGCCGCATATATTCCCGGCGCGCGAAGGATGCTGACGCGGGAACCCAGATGTCGTCGGCTTTGGCCGAAACGTCGCAATTGCCGCTCAGCATCCAGTCGTCGAATCGCCCGCGCGGAATGCGGTTTGCATGGTTGCGTTTCATCAATTAGCGCGCCAGCACAATCACCATACACGCCGCTGGTACTGATGTAGACCAGTGCGCGTGGTAAACTTTTTCCACGTCGCAAACAGGCGATCAGGCGGCGGGTTCGCAAGTCATGCTCGCCAGTTGGTGCTGGCGACACGCTGTGTATCACCGCATCTGCAATCCCCGAGAGCCGCCGC
>JANYAW010000091.1 GCA_025361105.1 Rhodocyclaceae bacterium
GTCGTTCGCGATATTGGGCTTGATCGTGCAATTTTTCAGCGCGCTGTATTTGTCAGCGCTGATTTTCGGCGGTGCACATTTGGCCGACCAATTCCGTCGCCGTCGCTTGCTATCCGCTGGCGCTACGGCTGGTGTCGGTACTTTATTTTTGGCGTTCGGCGCGAAACTCGCCAGCGCAACATTGAATTAATCGAAACACTCTAGGCAAAACTTTCATGCCAAAACGTAGCGACCTAAAAAGCATCCTCATCATCGGCGCCGGCCCGATCATTATTGGTCAGGCTTGCGAATTTGATTACTCCGGCGCACAAGCCTGCAAAGCGCTGCGTGAGGAAGGCTACAAAGTCATTTTGGTGAATTCGAATCCCGCTACGATCATGACCGATCCGGAAACGGCGGATGTGACTTACATCGAGCCGATTACGTGGCAAGTCGTCGAAAACATCATCGCCAAGGAAAGACCCGACGCGATATTGCCGACTATGGGCGGCCAGACGGCGCTCAATTGCGCGCTCGATTTGGCCAAACATGGCGTGCTCGAAAAATATAAGGTCGAGATGATCGGCGCCTCGCGCGAAGCCATCGACATGGCCGAAGATAGAGAAAAATTCAAGCAAGCGATGACTCGCATTGGCTTGGGCAGCGCGCGCTCAGGTATCGCCCACAGCATGGAAGAAGCGCAGCAAGTGCAAGGCGCGATAGGCTTTCCGGCGATTATTCGACCTTCATTTACGATGGGCGGTTCGGGCGGCGGGATTGCCTACAACCAGGAAGAATTTGTCGAGATTTGCAAACGCGGTTTGGAAGCCAGTCCGACCAGAGAGTTGTTGATTGAAGAATCGCTGCTCGGCTGGAAAGAATTCGAGATGGAAGTCGTGCGCGATCGCAACGACAATTGCATTATCGTTTGCTCCATTGAAAATCTCGATCCTATGGGCATCCACACCGGCGATTCGATTACTGTCGCGCCAGCGCAGACACTGAGCGACAAGGAATATCAAATCATGCGCAACGCCAGCATCGCGGTACTGCGCGAGATTGGTGTTGATACCGGTGGCTCGAACGTACAGTTTTCGATTAACCCCGAAGATGGTCGGATGATTGTGATCGAGATGAACCCACGCGTCTCGCGATCAAGCGCGCTGGCGTCGAAGGCCACCGGTTTCCCGATTGCCAAAATTGCCGCCAAGCTGGCCGTGGGCTACACGCTGGACGAGCTGCGCAATGACATCACCGGCGGCGCGACACCGGCTTCATTTGAGCCATCGATTGATTACGTGGTGACAAAAATTCCGCGTTTTGCTTTCGAGAAATTTCCGCAAGCCAATGACCGCTTGACTACGCAAATGAAATCGGTCGGTGAAGTCATGGCTATCGGGCGCAGCTTCCAAGAGTCGATGCAAAAAGCGCTGCGCGGCCTGGAAGTCGGTGCCTATGGCTTCGACGAGGTGGTGGCCGACGAAGAAGAAATCAACCGTGAATTGGCCAGTGCCGGGCCGCAGCGAATTTGGTATGTCGGCCAGGCATTTCGACAAGGCTATACACAGCAAGATGTTTTCAATCTGACCAAAATCGATCCGTGGTTTTTGGCGCAAATTGAAGACCTGATTAAGACCGAGCAAAGCTTGTCAGTGCTGAAGCTTGATGATCTTGACGCAGAAAAAATGCGCGGTTTGAAACGCAAGGGATTTTCGGATCGACGCATCGGTTTGTTAGTTGGTGCTGGCGAGACGCCGTTGCGCCAACGCCGTCACGCATTGGGCATACGTCCGGTGTACAAGCGTGTTGATACTTGCGCGGGTGAGTTCGCCACAGCCACTGCCTATTTGTATTCGACCTATGAGGACGAATGCGAAGCGCAGCCAACCACACGCAAGAAAATCATGGTGCTCGGCGGCGGGCCAAACCGCATCGGGCAAGGAATCGAGTTCGATTATTGCTGCGTGCATGCAGCACTCGCGATGCGCGAAGATGGCTTTGAAACCATCATGGTTAACTGCAATCCGGAGACGGTTTCAACGGATTACGACACCTCAGATCGCTTGTATTTTGAGCCGCTGACGCTGGAAGATATTTTGGAAATCGTGCACATCGAACAGCCGGATGGCGTGATTGTGCAGTTTGGCGGGCAGACCCCGTTGAAGCGCGCACGCGATCTGGAAGCCAATGGCGTGAAGATTATCGGCACCACGCCAGACATGATTGATGCCGCAGAAGATCGCGAACGCTTCCAAAAACTGTTGCACGAATTGGGCTTGAAACAGCCGCCGAATCGCACGGCGCGCAACGAGCCGGACGCCATTCGCCTGGCCGATGAAATTGGCTATCCGCTGGTGGTGCGACCAAGCTATGTGCTCGGTGGACGCGCGATG
>JANYAW010000055.1 GCA_025361105.1 Rhodocyclaceae bacterium
GCTGGGTTTGCCTGCCAGTTCAATTGGTGCAGGTAACAACGGCGGCATCCTAGCCAATCGCGCATTTAGCAAGAAAGTTAACCAGCTAAATCTCGATGCAGACTATCGCATCACCCAAGGACAATCGATCAAAATCGGCTACGACTGGCAGAAAATCGAACGCTACTGCGAGGGCTCCTGGATCGCATGTGCCACCTCGGAGTCAACAAAGGAAGACACCGCGAGAGCCGATTGGCGGTTCAATCCCAGCGAAAGCCTTAGCGGCGGAGTTGGCTACGCTTATTCAGAACGTCGGGCACATAACTACAACATCAACGCCTGGATGGCATTGGCACCGATGGCGGGGCTTGTTCCCGATCAAACGGTGCTCCCCACCGGTGGATACAGTGCTTACAACACCATGCAGATGTTTGGCCTAAGCGCTTGGGGGCCAATGGGACAAGGCTATCCGCTGGTCGTTGCATTGGGTACGGCGAACCCAGGTCAGGGTTATACGGCCGCACAATGGCAAACCGCGCTAGGTCTAGCAGCGCTTCCGTCGGCTGCGAACGTAACGAGCATGAACGTGCTGAGCAAAGCGCAGTGGGGAACCTATCTCAATATCCCAGCCGCCAACATTAGCGACAAGCAACTTGCCGCACTTAATCAATACTTCCCGCTCGGCAACAAGCTCGCTGGCGCGAATGTGGCGACGCGAAATTTCCTTGCTTTGATGCCAGGGCAACAACTTCCCTTTGATGGTGATCGCAATCGCGACAAAGTGCGCACGACGCTGAACTGGCAGGCATCGGAGAAGCTGTCTTTGGATGCGGGGATGGATTACAACAAGGATAAATACACCAACACGAACGCTGGACTTGAGCAGGGCAAAAGTTGGAACTTCAATCTTGATGCAGCCTACAACGTCAGTGATGACTTCAGCGGTGGGTTGTTTTATACCCATGAAAATCGCCAAACATCGATTGCTGGGCCGGGCGTTGGTAGCAACGCAGCAGGGAATGCAGCGGCAACCGGTAGTCTTGTTAATACTGCCGCTGGTAGCTTGGTCGGCAATGACTGCAACGGCTACACCTCAAACGCACAGGCGCTTGTCAATGCCAAAGTTGATGCGTGCCTCGACTGGACGACCAACATCAAGGACAAGGTCAACACGTTTGGGATGAACCTTCGCCACAAAAACTTGTTGGGTGGCAAACTTGAACTATCAGGTAATGCGAGCTATACCAAGGCAGTGACAAGTCAGGAATTTCCCACCGGCGGTGTGTATGTTTCAACCTTGTTAACAACAGCTAACTTCGGTGTTGGTGCTACGCCTTGGTCGAGAACTTATGTACCGGCCTCAAACATGCCCGACGTAACAAGCAAAGTGATTAGCTTGTCGGTGAGTGGCAAGTATGCTTTGAACAAGGTTTCCGCCGTACAAGTTGGCTACCGATATCAGCATCTCACTTACGACGATTGGCTCTATGCCAACAACGTCGCGGGCGTTGCTCCAACTAATGTCTTGCCGTCGAATATCACCTCACCTACATACAACTTGCATGCGATCGGTGTCGCCTACTTGTACAGCTTCAGGTAGTCGTCGAATTGAAATGCGTAACTACGCGGTCGACTGTGTTGATCCCGTTTTAGTTTCCAACACTCAGGAGTACTAAACAATGCAGTCTGACAAGGCGGGACTGATAAAGCGCTGTTGGCAGATGCTCTCCCGTCCCAGCACTCGTTTCTCTTTGCTAACGATTGCCGGTGGCGGAGTCATCATTGGGGTAATGCTGTTGACTGTCGCAATGAAAGCCAACGAACACAGTCTGACCACTGAGTTCTGTATTTCCTGTCACGAAATGGCGGACACGTCATACAAGGAATACAAGGAGAGCGTTCATTACAGCAACCGTAGCGGTGTTCGAGTCGGCTGCACCGACTGCCATGAACCGCGTGAATTCGGCCCCATGATTGTGCGTAAGCTGCAAGCGAGCACGGAGGTGTGGGGCTCGTGGACGGGTGTCATCAACACACCCGAAAAATTCGAGGCCCGTCGAATGCACATGGCCGAATGGGAATGGGCGCGACAAAAGGCATCGGGTTCTCAGGAATGCCGCAACTGTCACAACTTCGATGCAATGAGTGCTGAAAAACAAAAGCAAAGCAATTACAAACGCCATATGAAAGCAAAGGACGCTGGCAAAACTTGTATTGACTGCCACAAAGGCATCGCACATAAGCTGCCGAAGGAATATGAGGAACCTGAAAATGAGTGAGGTTTGTATCGCAAGCGAGCAAATTGCAGTGCCTGCTTACCTGTCATCCACCTACTCGTGGGCGTATGTCACGCCGGAAGCCGTCAAACGGTTTGAACGGCAGTGGTTGGTCAACCTGATCCTGTGGGGAAATTTCGCCCGTTTGCGCGACGAGGCGCTGGATGTGATGGGCAGGGAACTTAACGGCAAGACCTTGCAGATAGCCTGCGTCTATGGTGATTTAACGACCAAGCTGGTTCACCGCCATGTGTCACAAGGCGAGATTGACGTGGTCGATGTGTTGCCGGTGCAAACAGCGAATCTAAAGGACAAGCTCAGCAAAGCCGGCTTTGCGTCAGATCGCGTCGGCATTCATTTGGGGAATAGTGCGGCGATGAAATTCGTTGACGCAGGCTACGACCGCGCGTTGTTATTTTTTCTACTGCACGAGCAACCGGAAGAGGTTAGAAAACGGACTTTGGCTGAGGCGTTGCGGGTGGTCAAACCCGGCGGCAAACTGGTGATTGTTGACTATCACCGGCCATCCAGATGGCATCCTTTGTGGCTGCCGATGCGTGGCATTCTGAGCACCCTGGAGCCCTTCGCACTTGACCTTTGGCGCAACGAAATCGTTGATTGGTTTCCTGCCGACATCAAACCGGCCGCAATCACCAAACGAACCTCATTTGGCGGCTTATATCAATTGATTGAAGTGACGCGCTAGCGGCGTAATTAAATTGGCTTAACGAAAAGCAGATTACGTGTTGGCAATCGAACTCACAGGCTCCGCTACAAAATCTACCTTCTCGCGTACGACGCAATCCGGGCAAGCCCAATCATCGGGAATCGCCGACCACGGCGTGCCGGGGGCAAATCCCTCGTGTGGCTCGCCACGCTGCGGCACATAGATATAGCCGCAACCGGGGCAGCGATATTGGTAGCTCGCGCTAGCGCTCATAGTGTCGCTCATGTCAGGTTGCTCTCCACCTGCGGATAGCGTTGATTCAACGTTTCGCGCATTGAGGGCAAGACGTTGAGTTTTGACAAATCACCCTTTGCCCACGCAATCACTTTGGGATCCATTACCGCAAACCACAGCGGCGGAATCAGGGCAATCGCGAACATTAGCGGATAGCCGCTGGGTAGCTCAGGCAATTTCTCAAAGCTACGCAAACTTTGATAGCGCCGCGTCGGATTTGCGTGGTGATCGGAGTGCCGCTGCAAGTTAAACAAAATCACATTCGACATTACATGATTTGAATTCCATGAGTGATACGGCTGACATGGCTCATAGCGGTCGCTCGGTAATTTTTGTCGCAGCAAGCCGTAATGCTCGATGTAATTGGCACTGCTCAAGATACCAAACCAGCCCCAAAACGCTTGCAGGAACAAGAACGGAAGCATGATCCAGCCGAAGGCTGCAATCAACGCCACGTACAGCGGAACCGTGATCAGTAAGGGCTGCAAGATTTCGTTGTCTAGCGTCCAAGGGCCTTGATTGCAACGTGCCAAACGCGTTTTTTCCGACGCCCAAGCACGCCGCCAAGCGCCCGGGATTTCGGAGCGAGCGAAGCCATAAATTGTTTGCCCCATTTTGGCGCTCGCGGGATCTTCCGGTGTCGCCACATCTTTATGATGACCACGGTTATGTTCAATAAAAAAATGTCCGTAGCCAACCACTGCCAAAACTATTTTTGCCAGCCAGCGTTCCACTTTCGGCTTCTTGTGACCCAACTCATGCCCGGTGTTAATAGCCAAACCATTGACCACACCGACCGACAAAGCAAGACCAACAATCGCGTGCCACGGTAGGTTTTGCGTGCCGACCACGTAGGCCGAAAACAACAAAGTGAAGTAGTGAATCGGCACCGTCATAAAAGTTAGATAGCGGTAGTAACGATCGTCATCCAACTGCATCACGACCTCCGGCGGTGGGTTGCTCGCGTCAGGCGGCAACACGTGATCGACCACCGGCACGATGACATACCAAACCACCAGCGTCCCCCAATACCAAAGCGCGTTATCAGAACTACTCGCCAACAAACACGCCGCCACCGGCATCACCGGCCACACCAGGGACAGCGCCCAAAGCCACCGTCGTCGGTCGGTATAAATCACCACGCTGCCATCTGAGCTTAGCGCTTGAATGCTCATATCGTATTCCCGTCTTAGTTGAAAATAGGCTTGGGCAGAGAGTGCGCACATAGCGTATCGCTGTTGATTTCATCATACGCCGAGGCGCTTGCGCAAAATGCGCAAAATGTGCACTTTGCGCCGTAGCGGATGGTGACATGCAGTTGCTGCGTGCGTTACGACAAATCGGCGCATGCGATGGCAAAATACGAAGTTAAAAATGTACCGATTGAGTCCATCGTTCGCCCTGATTGGTGAGTTTGTCGGACTATCACCACGAACGGGCTTATCAAGCTTGCTATCGCTTGAAAGCTGCGCTCTTAATTGCCGAAGCAGGTTTATCTAATCACCATGTGGGAGATCAAGTTCAATGAATCATCAATGGAAGTTTTTTCGTGCAGGCGGTTTTGATCAGGTCAATCTTGAGACATCTACCGATTTGCAAAACCTGAAAAATCTCGATCAGAAACTTTGGGTAGCGTTGTCCTGCCCGACTACTGGTATTGAGTTTGATGCACGAACTTTGGCGCTGATTGATAGCGATGCTGATGGTCATGTTCGTGCCAATGAATTGTTGGCGGCGGTTGATTGGGCGACCGAGCGATTGGCCGATGTCAGCGTGTTGGCACAGGGTTTATCGGGCGTGCCGCTGGCGGCGATTCAGGGCGAGGCAATCATCGCGGCGGCAAAGGATGTTTTGCCGACTGGTGGGACGATGATTTCGGTTGAGCTTGCCAGCGGTGCCGAAGCGGCTTGGCTAAGCGCGAGTGCGGCGGCGATGCCGCTAGGCGATGCGACCGAAGCGGCGTGCGCAGCGGTGGCAGCGGTGAAAGAAAAAATTGACGATTATTTTGTGCGTTGTCGGCTGGCGAATTTTGATGTGCGGGCGAGTGACGCAATGAACGTGGCTGAAGATACTTTCAAAGCACTCGGCGCGACTGCCTTAGCGGCGGATGCGGAAGGGATTTCTGTACTACCTTTATCAAAGGTCAGTGCCACACCAGTTGGTGCTGCTGATACGCCGTCGCAACCACCTCAATTGCGGCTCGACAGCGGCATTAACCCGGCATGGGTAACACACATCGCGACCTTGCAAAGTGCTGCGATTACACCTTTGCTCGGCGCACGCGCGAATTTGAGCGAAGCGGATTGGCAATCTGTGCAGGACAAACTTGCTGTCTACCGAGATTGGCAAGCTGCCAAACCGGCCGGCCTGCCACCCGAAGCGCAGGCGGTAAAGGATCTCGAACGGCTAGCTCGCTATGTACGTGACTTGATGCCGTTGGCGAATAATTTTGTCGCCTTTCGTGGCTTCTACACGCGTACCAGCAAGGCCATGTTTCAGATTGGTACTTTGTATCTCGACGGTCGATCGGCCGAACTATGCGTATCGGTGCATGATGCGGCCAAACACGCGGCGCTGGCCTCGCTGTCGCGCCTTTATCTGGCTTATTGTGAATGCACCCGGCCTGGCGAAAAAATGCAGATTGCCGCTGCCTTTACTGCCGGTGATGTCGATCAATTGATGGTCGGTCGCAATGGCGTTTTCTACGATCGCCAAGGACGCGATTGGGACGCGACGATTACCCGCTTGGCCGAGCATCCGATTAGCTTGCGGCAGGCTTTCTGGTTGCCCTACAAGCGCCTGGCGCGAATGATTTCGGGCGCGATGCAAAGGATGTCGGCAGCCAGAGCGGCAGGCGTGGACGCACAAATGGGTGCCTCGGCCACCGGCTTGACGACGAGTGCAGCGAAGAAAATCGAAACGCCAACCGCCGCTCCAGCTGGCCCACCAAGCGCTTTTGACGTGGGCAAATTCGCCGGCATTTTCGCCGCTATCGGTCTGGCAGTTGGCGCTTTGGGGACGGTGGCCGCCGGCGTGATATCGGGACTGCTCGGCCTCAAGTGGTGGCAAATCCCGCTGGCCGTCGGCGGGCTGATGCTGTTGATTTCCACGCCCTCCATCATCATCGCCTGGTTCAAATTGCAAAGCCGCAATCTTGGCCCGATACTCGATGCGAATGGCTGGGCGGTCAACGCGCGGGCGCGCATCAATATTCCGTTCGGAACTTCGCTGACCCAGCTGGCGAAACTGCCGGAAGGCGCGCAACGATCGCTCAGTGATCCTTACGCCGAAAAGCGCACCCCCTGGACGTTTTATTTGACGGTGATTCTGCTTGCGCTGGTGACCTACGTCTGGTTCACTCGCTAGTCCCCAACATCCAATTGTCGTCATGAGGCTACGCCAACATCGGCGTAGCCTCACCGCGATTTAAGCTTTGAACCGCGCCGTGACCTTGGCCACACGCTGACCAAATAGCTTCGCGGTGTCCAGATCACCCTGCAACATTTCTGCGGGGCTGCTGTCTGATGGAGATTGAGCCATTGCACCGGAAAATGAACCGACATAATTCACGTCGTTACGCTGCGCCGATTTCTTGTTACTCGGCATAATCCCTGTGCCCACCCAAATGCCGCCGTGTTGCATGGCGAGGGTGAACAAATAATGCAGTGTCGATAACTTGTCACCATTCATCGTTGCGCTGTTGGTGAAGCCGGCGAAAATTTTGTCTTTCCATTGCTG
>JANYAW010000111.1 GCA_025361105.1 Rhodocyclaceae bacterium
TGGCGCGCTGGTTCATTGCGCATTTGCGATTGGATGTCGATTGCGAAGTTATTGCCATGCGTGACTGGCAACCTGATACCGCGCCGGGTTTCGGTTGGCCCAGTGACGAGCGAAGCTGGGTCAATCCCAGCCCGAATGCACCGAACGTTTCGATGGCGCGTTGTTATGCGGGAACGGTGATGCTCGAAGGTACAACACTCTCCGAAGGTCGTGGAACCACAAGGCCGCTAGAGCTTTTTGGCGCGCCGGACATTGATGCAACAGCGGTGCTGGCGACGATGCAAAAAATCGCACCGCAGTGGTTGGCGGGTTGCGTGTTGCGACCCTGTTGGTTCGAGCCGACTTTTCACAAACATGCGCACTCGTTGTGTCAGGGAATTCAAATTCATGTGGATGTCGCCGGGCAATATCAGCACCGTGCGTTTCAGCCTTGGCGCTTGATGGCGCTGGCTTTCAAAGCCATTCGCAGCTTGCACCCGGACTATCCGCTGTGGCGTGATTTTGCTTATGAGTACGAGCGGGGTCGTTTGGCAATTGACTTGATCAACGGCAGTGAATTACTGCGTGAGTGGGTTGATGATTCGACTTCGCAGCCAGGCGATCTTGATGCATTGGCGAAGGCCGATGAAGCAACGTGGCAAGCGTCGCGTGAAGCATTTCTTTTGTATTCGTGCTGAGAAGCGGTCATAAAAACGCCGACGATGTTCTGTCGGCGTGAGTGTTTCAGCGTGGCGGTTGAAACTAAGGTGTCATAAATTTCTCAACCATCTTGTCGTCAATCGTAAATGACGCCGGACGTTGACGCGGCGGGAATTTTTTGAAGGTACTTAAGAAGCCAACGATCTTGATATATGCCGGTGGCGCGACCGACGCAATTTTGTGATCCCACCATGCGTTGTAGCCATTGGAATCGGTGTCGGCTCTTTCAAACGGATCGCGACGCAGATTAAATACTTTGGGAATCCGCAACTCAACAAACGGATCGCGCCAGACATCAAAACTATGCGAACGTTGCTCGGCAAAAACCAGTTTCCAATCGCCGTCGCGCATCCCCAACAGCTTGCCGTCGTCGCTGAAATAATAGAACTCGCCACGCGGGCCTTTTTTGGTTTTGTCCTCCAGCAGCGGCAGGAAATCGTAGCCGTCCAGATGCACTTTGAAGGTTTTTCCATCGGCGACATGACCGGCCAACAGCCTTTCCTTAATGCCCGGTGCGCCCGCAGCAGCCATCAAGGTTGGTACCCAATCCTGAGCGCTCATGATTTCATTGGAAATACCGCCAGGCTTGATATGGCCGGGCCAGCGCACCATCGCCGGGACGCGGAAGCCGCCTTCCCAGTTGGTATTTTTCTCACCACGGAAAGGCGTAATACCGCCGTCTGGCCATTGATTGAAATGCACACCGTTGTCGGTGGTGTAAATCACGATGGTGTTTTTGGCGATGCCCAAATCATCCAGCTTCTTGAGCAACTGACCGACTTGTCCATCGTGCTCGACCATGCCGTCATTGTAAAAATCCTGGCCCGAAAGGCCGACCGATTCTTTGCGCAAATGGGTGTAGTAATGCATGCGCGATGAATTGAACCAAACGAAAAATGGTTTGTCGGCTTTATGTGCTTTGTCGATGAAACTCAGCGAAGCGTTGAGGAATTCCTCGTCTATGGTTTCCATGCGCTTTTTGGTCAGCGGGCCGAGGTCTTCGACCTTGCCGTCGGCCGTGCTGTGTATCACACCCCGCGGGCGTATCATTTTGTTGAAGGCGGGGTTTTTCGTCCAGTCAATATCTTCCGGCGCTTCCTCGGCATTGAGGTGATACAGATTGCCAAAGAACTCGTCGAAGCCGTGATTGGTCGGCAGGAATTCATCGCGATCACCCAAATGATTCTTGCCGAATTGACCACTGGTGTAGCCCAGCGGTTTGAGCAATTCGGCCAGTGTCGGGTCTTCCTTTTGCAAGCCGACCGCCGCGCCGGGGATGCCGACTTTGGTCAGGCCGGTACGCACGGGATGCTGGCCGGTGATGAAGGCCGAGCGCCCCGCCGTACAACTTTGCTCGCCGTAGTAATCAGTAAACATCATGCCTTCGTTGGCAATGCGGTCGATGTTC
>JANYAW010000187.1 GCA_025361105.1 Rhodocyclaceae bacterium
AACGCGAAGCTGCCAAAGCCACGAATTTCGATGCGATCACCGCGCGCAAGTGCGCCAGCCATCGCATCGAGAATCATCTTCACGGCATAGTCAGCATCTTTCACCACCAGCTGAGGAAATCGCGCAGCAAGCCGCGCGATAAGCTCTGATTTGGTCATAGCTTTGGAATGAGGCTGTGCTTATTGCTGCTGGTTAAGTTTAGCTTTCAACAGGGCACCGAGATTGGTAGTGCCGATGTTGGTTGAGCTATCTGCGGCCAGCTTTTGCATCGCCTGATTTTGTTCCGCTTGATCCTTGGCCTTGACCGAAACGTTAATCGAACGCGACTTGCGATCCACGTTGATGATCATGGTTTCTAGCGCGTCACCTTCTTTGAGGTGTTGAGCAAGATTTTCAATCCGATCACGCGAGAATTCCGAGACGCGCAAATAGCCTTCAACTTCCGGTGCCAGTTCAATCACTGCACCACGCTCATCAACGCTCTTGACCGTGCCGGTGACTAGGCTGTTCTTGTCGTAAGTCGCGATAAAGCTGGTGAATGGATCTCCATCGAGTTGTTTGACGCCGAGCGAAATACGCTCTTTCTCGACATCAATAGAAAGCACGATGGCTTCAACTTCATCACCCTTTTTGAAGCTTTGCTTGGCTTCTTCACCCAATGACGACCAAGACAAATCGGACAAATGCACAAGGCCATCAATGCCGCCCGGCAAGCCAATGAAAATACCAAAATCGGTAATCGATTTAATCGCGCCGGTGACTTTGTCGCCCTTCTTGTGATTCAGTGCAAAGTCATCCCACGGATTCGACTGGCACTGCTTCATACCCAAGCTAATACGGCGGCGCTCTTCATCAATTTCCAGAATCATCACTTCGACTTCATCGCCCAACTGCACGACTTTGGTCGGATGAATATTCTTGTTGGTCCAATCCATTTCGGAGACATGCACCAGACCTTCGATGCCTTGCTCGATTTCCACAAATGCGCCGTAATCGGTAAGGTTGGTGACTTTGCCGAACAGACGGGTGTGCTGCGGGTAACGACGGGCGATTCCCACCCATGGATCTTCGCCAAGTTGCTTCATGCCGAGGCTGACGCGATTTTTTTCTTGATCGAATTTCAAAATTTTGGCGGTCACTTCATCGCCCACATTGAGCACTTCGGACGGATGACGCACACGACGCCAAGCCAAATCGGTGATGTGCAGCAAGCCATCAATGCCGCCCAAATCAACGAATGCGCCGTAGTCGGTGATGTTCTTGACCAGACCCTTGATGATGGTGCCTTCTTGCAGGTTCTCGAGCAGTTTTTGACGCTCTTCGCCCATCGAGGACTCGAGCACGGCGCGACGCGAAACCACCACGTTGTTACGCTTGCGGTCGAGCTTGATTACCTTGAATTCAAATTCCTTGCCTTCAAACGGCGTGGTGTCTTTGACCGGACGCGTATCGACCAACGAACCAGGCAGGAAAGCGCGAATGCCATTGACCATCACGGTCAGGCCGCCCTTAACTTTGCCGGTAATCATGCCCTTGATCAGCACGCTGTCGATCATTGCTTTATCCAGATCGTTCCAGGCGGCGATGCGTTTGGCTTTTTCGCGCGATAGACGCGTTGCACCGTAACCATCTTCGAGCATCTCAATAGCGACGAGTACAAAATCACCAATCTTGACATCGACTTCACCACGATCAGTGTGGAATTCTTCCACCGGGATCATGCTTTCAGATTTCAAACCAGCATTAACGACGACAAAATTTTGGTCGATGCGAACCACTTCGGCGGTGATAACTTCGCCAGCACGCAGCTCTTGGCGCGTGAGACTTTCCTCAAACATTGAGGCAAAGCTTTCCATGGTGGCGCTCATGGGAATAGATGAATTTTCAGCAATGGCTTCGGCAACAGCAGACATGGGAGGGACTTTCGGAAGGTTTGTCGCAGCGACGTAAAACGTGTGCGACGGGTTAGTTATTGTTCGTTGCGTCGCCTTTGCAGCGGGCGCAACACCTTTGCTACTTTTTTCAAAAACACTACAAAACTACTTGCTACATACACTATGCCGCGACTTGACGTTCAACACTGGCCAAAACTGCCGCCACCGCCTCGTCGATCCCGATCTGCGTGGTATCAACGCATTCGGCATCTTCGCTTTGCATGAGGGGCGCAACGCTACGTGAAGAATCCCGCGCATCCCGCTCCTGCAAATCCTGCAAAAGGGCGCGAAGTTTAGCAGGCATCCCCTTCTGTATCAACTGCTTATAGCGTCTTTCTGCACGCGCTTCGGCCGATGCCGTCAAAAATATTTTTACCACCGCGCCAGGGAACACCACACTACCCATATCGCGACCGTCGGCGACCAGACCGGGGAAGCGTCGATAGGCACGCTGGCGCGCCAGCAAGGCCGCGCGCACGGCGAGTAAGGTCGCCACTTTGGACGCACCAACACCGGAGGTTTCGGTGCGGATGGCATCAGTGACATCGTCGTCGCCCAAATAAATCCGACCGCTTTCAAAGCGTGCAGGCAAGCTTTTGGCGAGTTCTGCAATGGCGAGTTCATCGTCCAGGGCAACGCCAGCCTGCGTCGCGCGGAGCGCCGTTAAGCGATACAACGAACCGCTGTCGAGATAGTGATAGCCCATTGCCTTGGCGACACGCTCGGCAACCGTTCCTTTGCCCGATGCTGACGGACCATCAATGGCAATAACCGGCGCGGTGATTTGCGCGAAGACATCAAAGTAATCAGGGAAAGTCTTGGTGACACAGTCGGGGTCATTGATTCGAATTGGGATTTTGCCAAATGCCGCCAGCGAGAAACACATTGCCATACGATGATCGTCATAGGTGTCAATCGAAACTGCATTCTTGTCAGTTGGTGCTGGCGACACGCCGTCGCGTGGTGTCACTCGCAAATAATCCGCGCCCTCCTCCACCCTTGCATCCAGTTTACGCAATTCCGTCGCCATCGCTGCGATGCGATCAGTTTCCTTGACGCGCCACGAAGCAATATTGCGCAAGGTGCACGGCCCGTCGGCGAATAGCGCAGCCACAGCGAGGGTCATTGCCGCATCGGGAATGTGGTTCAGGTCCAGGTCAAAGGCTTTGAGTTGACCATCCACGGGCGCGCGCACTTCTATCCAGTTGTCGCCCCATTCAATTTGCGCACCCATTTTTTCCAGTGCCTCAGCGAACCGGACATCA
>JANYAW010000212.1 GCA_025361105.1 Rhodocyclaceae bacterium
CGGCGAGCGATTCAGTGAGCCGGATTTCGGTGGCGCACTTCGGGCAAATGATGGTGGGTTCGGTCATGGCTGGTCCTACATTTCGTGATCACTTTGGCGACACCGACTCGCGTCACTCATCCTGAATGAATCCAATCTTCCGCTTCTTTTGCTCGGGCGGTGCCATCAATTGCCGGATCGCGTCGAATACGACTCGAAACTGATTGTCGTACTTTTGTTCCAGCGCATCGAGCTTGGTTGCGAGTTCCCTATTTTCGGCGAAGGTGCGGCGCATCTCGACAAACGCACGCATGATCTGAATATTGACCTGCACCGCGCGTTCGCTACGCAGCACGCTGGACAACATGGCAACGCCTTGTTCGGTGAAGGCCATAGGTGCAGTCCGGGAGCCACCCCAGCTTGCGATCACATTTTGTGATTTCAAGTTTTTCCATTCAACATCAGACAAAACAAACATGAAATCACCCGAAAAACGGGCGGTATTACGTTTAACGGCCTGCGCCAGCACCCTCGGCTCGACATCGTAAAACACGGCAAGATCACCACCCAGGATGACCCGGTGGCTACGCAACAGAAAAATCGAGCGCTCGATAGATGCGGCGGAAACGACAAAATCGCCGCTGGGAATGGCCTTATCGCTCATTTGCCGTCTCCGAATCCGGTCGGGCGAAAATCGGCCGCCAACGTCATCAGAAACGCACCCAGCCTGCGCGCTTCATCTGCGGTCAAGTCACGCGGGATCACCACTTGGGCCAGAAAATCTGGGCGCAGCGGGTAGCTCAGAGGCAGCCCCGCCGATGCCGCCAACGGTGATTGCGTATGTATTGCGGGCGTCGAATTTCCCTGACGGGCTACGACACTCTGCCCGCTTGAATTGTCCGCCTTCTGTCCATTTTTGCCGGAGGATCTCCGTGCGCGTGGTTTGAATCCAGCCGGATTTTCAACCCAGGCGACGAAATCTGAAATGGCGCGGGAAACTCGACGTTGGTATTGTGAGAGACTGTTTGGCGAGAGAGCGCCACGGTTTCGGTTGTTGAAACGAATGACAGCCGCATTAACGTCGACCTTGCGCACGTCGTCCGTATCTGCCAGATCGTCCAAAATTCGGCTACAGGCGGCTTTCAGACCACCGGCTGTATTGCTATTTACCAGCCCTTTGGCAACGACTGTGTCGAGGAATGAGAGCAACCCACTCTTGGAATAATCGGCAGACATGGCAATCTCCTCAGATCGTTTAGGGGCTTTCATTTTATTTGTTTTATGTTTTTTGTCAAATGTCTATTTAACATTTAACAATAAAACAAAATGACGTTCATTTAAATGCGCTGGCACTTGCTCTGCAAGATGCTAAGTTGGTGCTGGTGACACGCCATTGCGCCGGATGTTGCTAGGCATGAACGGCATCTTTCCCCACAAACAGGTGTCGGCTCAATTTAGTCCCTTCCAGAAAATGCCGCTTGAATATCTCGCGTTTTTGCGCCACTGGCGATCAGTGCCCGGACGATCAAATCTAGCGAAACAGAAGGATCGCCAGCTTCAATTTTGGCAATGCGCGATTGGCTCGATTTCATCTTTTGTGCGAGCTCAATTTGCGACAGCTTTCGTTTAATACGCGATTTTTTTACCGCGCTGATCAGCGAAAGCTTCAACGCAACAAGACGCGCTTCCTCATCGCTTAGTTCGAGAAAATCTTCAGCGTTGCCGACTTTCCAACCGGCACTCTGGAGACGCTTCAATTCGCCATTCTTCATCATGTCTCTCCTTGCGCTAAATTGACTTGTATTGCTTTAGTCTGGTCTTGCAAATGTCGATTACCGCTTGCGGCGTTTGGTTTGTGGTTTTGGCAAACACTTCAAGCACAACAATGGCAACGGTATCGACAAAATAGACAATCCTCCAAGTGCGATTTTCGTCGGGGATTCTCAGTTCATAACAAGCTCGACCGATGCTGGGCATTGGTCTTGCGTGCGGTAGCGAAATCTTGGAGCCCTCCTGCAAACGTCGCAACAGAACACCCGCTTCAATTCTCGCGGCGGCGGAAAATGGCGGTGTTTTGATTTCGCCATGCAGCCAAGCCAGCGGTTTTCGATGCGCGCCCATACGGTTTATTTTATGTCAATGTTGACATTTTAACAAGTTGCATATTGACAGCTCAGTTGGTGCTGGTGACACGCCGTCACAGCACTTCCCATTCACAACAAAACAAGTTTCGCTGCTGGATTTTCTGCCCAAGCTGCGCTTCCAGTTCGTCAATCAGACGATCTCGCTTCGCTTGAATTTCATCTTGTCGATTGAATAGCTCGCGGCGTTTTTTGTCGCGTTGCGCCTCAAGATCGCGTTGTTCTTTTTGTATGTTCAGTTTTTCGGCCAAGGTGGCCGCGCCTTTGCTCCTGGTGCGGGCTTCCTTGATGCCCCGGTCAAGCTCTTTGATTTCACGCTCCAAGCTGACTTTCAAATCATCGGCCCAGGCATCAAGCTTTTCGGTCTCTAGTGAGAAAAAGCTCAAGTTCCGCGATTCCAAATCGGCAACCACGCGTGCTTTTTGTTGATCGATTTGCTGTTGCAGTGCTGGCGGAATCGCCACATTCGCGGCGGCAAAATCCAGCGCGCTTTGTTGGGCCTCTTCGTCGCGATGATGAGTTTGATTAGCGACAGGCGCACCACCCACACGCGGCAAAGCGCTTGCGTGGCCGGGCATGCTGAGCAGCCGGTCGGTGATGTCGTGTTCATAGGCGTTGCCTTCTGCATCAATCGCGGCGGCCAGTAGGTGTTCCTCGGTGGTGCCGAGCGATTGAATCCGTAGGTGCTGCACCATCAAGACACCTGATTTACCTTTCAGGTTCTCTATCACCGACACTTTGGCACCATAGGCATCGTAGTCGAGCGTCAATTTGCTCGGGCTTAGCGGTGCGTGCTGGGCATCGTCTATCAAGCCTTGCGCGAGCGGATGCGCGAGGCGGTAGATGTGGGCTTCCTTGCTTCGGCGCGGTAGTTCGTAGCGGCCCAGCGGGACGCGCAACGCTTCATTTGCGGCATCGCGCGAGGGGAGTGAATTTAGCGTGAAGCCGGTGTCATCGGCATCGAAATTCGCATGGCCATCCAGTGCGGCGCGGGTGAAGCGCATCAGCAATCGTTCCAGCTTGCCCAGCGATGCGTGGGCATCGAGGTTGCGTAGCTTTAGGCGCTCTTGCACTTCTTCGTCAAAGTTCTCCAGCAGTGCTTTGCGCGCACCCAGCATGGCTTCAGAAATATCACCCGCCAAATCAAGTTGCAGTTGCTCGAACGCGACGTGTATCGCCTCGGGGTGGCGACAGGTTTGATAAATCTCGGCGATGCGGCGCTCGAAATCGACACCCGATTCGACCGCACCCAAGACTTCATCGCTGGCACCGAACACACCTTCAAAGAGCTGGAATTTTTGCGCGAGTAATTGATAGACGCGGCGGTCGGCTTCGTTGTCGCGATTCAGGAAATTGACCACGACCACATCGTGCTTTTGGCCGTAGCGATGGCATCGCCCGATGCGCTGCTCTATGCGTTGCGGGTTCCACGGCAGGTCGTAGTTGATGACCATTGAACAGAACTGGAGATTGATGCCTTCCGCACCTGCTTCGGTGGCGATCATGATGCTGCCGCTTTTATCTGCGCCATTGCTTGGGAATTCACGAAAGTAGTCAACCAGCGCCGCTCGCGTATCAGCGGTGCGCGAGCCGGAGACACGGTCGGAACCAGCGTGGCGCGCAATCCACGCGGCGTAAATTGCCTTTGCCTTTGCATCGTTGTTGCTGCCATTGAACAGCACCACGCCTGCGCCGAATTCTGTGTCGGCCAGGAGCTTTAGCAGATAGTCCTGGGTGCGGCGCGACTCGGTGAAAACGATGGCTTTTTTTGCCGCGCCCAATTCTTCGAGCTTTTTGAACGCGACCTTGAGTGCTTGCAACAGCGCTGTGCCTTTGGCGTTTTCGGTAATGGAGACAGCGAGATTGCGAAAGGATTCCAGCTCGCCGACTTCGGCTTTGATGGCGATGATTTGAGCGGCGGTTTTTGATTTTTCAATGTCAATCGATTGATCGTCAAGCTCATCAGCCATGTCGCCTAGCGCTTCGTAATCTTGATCGAGCAGGTCAACGATATTCGCGCCGACATCTTTTTCATCAAGCGTTTGGCGCAAGCGTTTGATAAGCGTTTCCAAAGCCCCCGCAATGGCAAAGGTCGACGATGCCAACAATTTACGCAACACCAAAGTGATGAGTTGCCGCTGACTGTTGGGCAAGGCGTAAAGCGATGGGCGTTGGAGAAATTCCGAGACGTAGTTGTAGAGTCGCGTTTCGTCGGCGCCGGGAATGAATTCTTGCAACAGCGGAATCCGCCGCGTGTATTTGACATAGGCCTCGACCTGCCTGCGCAACGTGCGTTTACAGATGGGCGCGATGCGATGCTTTAGTGCGTCAAAACTAGTGGCATCCTTTATCTGGCCGAATTGCGCTCGGAAACTTTCCAGATCACCAAACACGCGCTCGTCAACAAAACTGACCAAGCCATACAACTCCAGCAAGGTGTTTTGTAGTGGCGTGGCAGTAAGCAAAACTTTGTGCGGGATCAATAAGGCATTGCGCAAAATGCGCGCGGTTTTGTTGTCCGGCTTGTAGACATTGCGCAGGCGGTGCGCTTCGTCGATCACCACCAAATCCCAAGGTACAGACTGCACATCGTTGGCTTTGCCCGCCGCGAATTGGTAGGAGCAAATGAGTATCGTTGCAGCGTTGGTCGCCAGATCAAACGGATTTGTGATGCCAGCTTTCACAGCTTGTCGATAGGATTTGGCTTCAAGGATGCTGGCCGCAAGACCAAACTTGTCGGCAAGCTCTTGATGCCATTGCTTGCGTAAGTTGGCCGGTGTAATGATCAGAACACGACGCTTGCGCTCTGCCCAACACTGTGCAATCAACAACCCCGCTTCGATGGTTTTGCCAAGGCCAACCTCGTCAGCAAGGATGGCGCCTTTGGCCAGTGGATTGCTGGTCGCAAAAAGCGCCGCGTCAATTTGATGGGGATTGAGATCGACCTGCGCGTCGAGCAAAGCGCCTGCCATGCGATCCATGGAATTGGATGCCGCGCGACGGGTGAGTTGATGAGCGAAGTACGCTAGCTGGTGCGGGCTGTAGTTCATTGGGCAGATTTTGTCGTATGACAAATACTACAACGCCGCACTCAGCAAAGTCCTAGCGAATCCGCATTTGCCGCGATAGTGCGAAGCGCTGGACTTCCAGTGCTTGCAAATCCTGCGCACGCAGCGATTCGACCGACGGTACCAGCGCGAGTTCGACGCAAAATTGATTGCCGTATTGCGGCGACACGTAGCTTGGACTTAAGTTGATCAGTCCAAGCAGGCGCAATTCCAGCATCAACAATTGAAATGATGTCGGAGTAAAGGCCCAGGCGTGTGAGTCGAAATAAATCGCCTCGGCTTTCTCCATCGCCAACATTTTTTCTTGCGCCTCGGCGAGGCTGTGTTGAAAGCGCAAACCATCAAAATCACCTTCGCTCATCCGGTATCCGCGATCAGCATTGACCATGCGAGCGAGGTAATCGAAGACTTGTTTGCCTTGATGTATGGTCGGCTTCTTCAAATGCACCACCAGCACATCGGAAGTCACTGTCGGAAAACGTAACGCGTCAAAACAAGCGCGCAAATCGGGAATCACTTCGATGATGCGACCGCCAGTCGCGATCAAATTTTCCAGCGATTGCAAGTGCGCAATCAAATCCACTTGATGCTCCAAAACATGCGAGCCGTAAATCAAATCGAAGCG
>JANYAW010000020.1 GCA_025361105.1 Rhodocyclaceae bacterium
ATGAGCGCGCGAGATAAGCGTGCGACTGCCACATAAAACCGAGCCGACCGGCGCACCCAAACCCTTGGAAAAACACACCGAAACGCTATCAAAACACTGCGCAATGCGACGCGCTTCGTCCTGCGCCGTACCGCCCGTTTGCATCGCTTGCACCGTCGCCGCGTTAAACAATCGCGCACCATCCAGATGTGTTTGCAAGCCATGCGTGCGCGCTAGTTCGGTGGCCTGAACTATGTAGTCAAACGGAATAAGTTTTCCGCCCAAAGTGTTTTCCAGCGCCAGCAAACGGGTGCGCGCAAAGTGCGCGTCGTCGGGCTTGATGGCTGCTGCGATATCGGCCAGCGACAAGGTGCCGTCGGTCTGATGCGCCAGCGGTTGTGGTTGCACGCTGCCAAACACCGCAGCGCCGCCACCTTCCCAGCGATAGCAATGGGCAAATTGGCCAACGATGTATTCATCGCCGCGTTGGCAATGGCTGAGAATCGCGCACAAATTGCTTTGCGTGCCGGTCGCCACAAACAGCGCGGCCTCAAAGCCAAGCATCGCCGCGAGTTGGTCTTGCAGTGCAATCACCGACGGGTCGTCGCCAAATACATCATCGCCCAAAGGTGCCGCCATCATCGCCACACGCATGGCGGCTGTCGGACGGGTGACGGTGTCGCTACGCAGATCGACGACGGCACTCATTTTTGTATCGCGCTCAATCGACTAACCGCCAGATCAAGCAGCGCTTTGGTTTCGGTGGGCGAGGGCAGACTAGTACGCTCCATTGGATTTTCAATCGAAAGGCTGATTCGACGGTGATCAACAATGCGATCACAAGCCACATAGAACTGTGTCATTTCCTTGGTGCGCGGCGCAGTTTTCGAGACGGTAAATGGATAGTCGCCTTCTTCGCAAATAGTATCGCCAAACTCAGTCATCACCGTCGTATCGGTTTTCGCGGCATCATTTTTCAGCTTCAACCATTCCACGACGCCGTCCATTTTCTCAAAGCGGTCGATGGCAAAACTCACACTTTTGCGGCTGTTCTCCGCGTCGGCGTAATAGAAGCAAAGATCGGTATGCATCGGTGTCGGTGCCCCCGACATTTCGGTAGACATATCCATCTCGTTATCGCGCGGCGATGTGTTGATGTCGTAACCAATCTTGATTAAGTCGGCCGCCGTGAGCAAGCGACACAAAGAAACCGTGTTGACTGGCGCAGCAGGTTTGGCTGCGGTGATTTCGATTTGCGCCTGCGCGATGCTGCAAAGCGTGAAAAAAACAAAGCCAAAAAATAGTTGTATTCGCATGGGGAAATGACTCCTGAAAGAGAAATGCACTTTAGCAATTGTAGGTTGAGTTAACCCGCAAAGACTTAAGCAATAAGCCACCGATTGCTAAATGAACAATTTACCAGTTGGTGCTGGTAACACGCCGTTAGTGACATCGCCATTGTCGAAACGCCATCAAGCAAGCGCTCCCGTGCCACGTTCTGCCGTGTTGATGGTTTTGAGGTTCTGCTGCCGCCACATTCTGGGCGAGACGCCAAACTCAGTGACGAACCAGCGCGTAAACGAACTGGGGACCGCGTATCCCAGCATTGTCCCGATACGTTGCAATGAATATTTTTTGTTTTCCAAATAACGCGGTACCAGTTCACAGCGCACACCATTAAGTAGCTGAGTAAAACTTACGCCGGCCACATCAAGACTGCGTTGCAGCGTCCGCACGCTCGTGCCCAGTCCATCGGCGGTTTGCTCTATGCTCGCGCGCCCTACCGGCATTAACAAATAGATCGCTTTGCGGACATCGAACACGACCGAATCATCATGATTACTTGATATCGTGTCCATGAATCGACGTGCGTAGGCGGCCATCGCCGGATCGGCTTTAGGATTGGGTTGATCCAAATCATCGGCATTGCAGACGATGCCATCGAATTCTGCATCAAACAAAACCTTGCAGCGGAATACGCGTCGATATTGTTGTGTCTCGGCATTTGCGGGATGCGTGAAGTTGATGCTGCGCGGACTCCAACGGTTGCCGATCAATCCGTCGCACATGCGATACAAAATGCCAATGGCAAGTTCCGTGGCCTGCCGTTTGGGCAGACCTGCCTCCGCCATCACTTCTTCGCGAATGATCGCCGTCTTGCCGAAAATTTTGATGTCCATCGCCAAGGTCTGGTTGAGCAAATGACGATATTCAATCGTTGTCGTCAGCGCATCGCGCAGGGTACGCTGATGGCTAATCAGCAAACTGACCACGCCAAAATCTGTCAATTGTCGTGTTTCGGCCATACTCAAACCGAAGGTCTGACAGCCAGATTGCTGTGCTGAATCGTCCAGCAATTTGAGTACTGATTCAAATGGAATCATGCGCTCGGGATCGGCCAGCATGGATGGCGTAAGGCCAACACCACGCAGCATTTTTGTTGGGTTCAGACCATGGGTCTGCGCCACTTCGTGATAATTTTTGAGTACCGCCGCGCGTACTATTGCTGCACCCATAATAGATCTCCTCTAGAAATAATCACTTCCAAGCTTTGTCGTTGCCGCATCCCTGACGAGAAAGTATATGGCACCTAATGAAAAGTTAACGGCACCGTTTGGCAAGTTTGTTCTGACAATAATCCCTAGAGTACGCACCATGCACTAGCGGCAATAAAAACCAGAGGAGATGAAAATGGCTAAAGCAATACGGTTTCACGAAACAGGCGGACCCGAAGTTCTGCGTATGGAAGAAGTCGCTGTCGGCGAACCCGGCTCGGGCCAGGTAAAGCTACGTCACGAGGCCGTCGGTCTGAATTTCGCCGACACCTATTTCCGCAACGGTACCTACCCCATCCCCATGCCCAATGGCATGGGTGTTGAAGCAGCCGGCGTCGTTGAGGCTATCGGCGCCGATGTCACCAATGTCGCGGTCGGTGACCAGGTGACCTACACCGGCTTTATCAATACGCTGGGTGCGTATAGCACCGAACGCCTGATCGCCGCCGCGCCGTTGATCAAGCTGCCAGCCGGTATCGACTGCCACACCGCGGCAGCAATGACCATGCGCGGCCTGACTTCGGCATATCTGATGCGCCGCATCTATCCGTTCAAGTCCGGCGACACACTGTTGATTCATGCTGCTGCCGGCGGCGTTGGCCTGATTGTGTCGCAATGGGCCAAACTGCTCGGCCTCACCGTCATCGGCACCGTGTCGAGCGACGAAAAAGCTGCGGTGGCCAAGCTCCATGGCTGCGACCACACCATCAATTACAGCCATGAAGATGTAGCCAAGCGCGTGCGTGAGCTGACCAA
>JANYAW010000261.1 GCA_025361105.1 Rhodocyclaceae bacterium
CGGCAAGCCATGATCGACAAAATAAGTGGGCTGCGTGCTGTCTAATCCCGGTGCGTTGGGAATGCCGCCAAAGCTGCCGTCAACATCGCCACGCAACACACCGACCAAGCCGAGGTGCACAACTTCGGCGTTGAGCGGAAGGGTAACTGCGTTGGCCACGACACCGGGGTTGAGATTGGCGCGACTCGCCATTGTCAAATCCGCTTCGTTAAAAAAAATCCATTGCGGAAGCGGTGGTGTGATTGGCACCGCCTCGGCCTTGGGCACCATTCTCCGTGACGAGCAGGCACCTGCGCTGGCCAATGTTGTCGCCTATGTGTGGAAGTCGCACACGGTGCTAGACGCAGTGACCATTCAGACCGGTAGCGCGACGCAACAAACCGACAGCAACGGCACGACCGGCATCAGCGGAATCGTCGATCCAATCTCGACGATACAAGCCAGCCGCGCGATACCCGTCGCCGAATCGGCGCTGACGGATCAAGCGGTTAACTTGCAAGATGCGATTGCAATTTTGAAAATGATTGTCGGTCTCGATGTGAATGGCGCAGGCAAACCACTGTCGCCCTACCAAGCCTTGGCTGCCGATTTTGATGGCAACGGCCAAGTCAATTTGAATGATGCGATTGGTGTTTTGAAACACGTGGTGGGTTTGCCTGCACCGCTTCCGCAATGGATTTTTTTTAACGAAGCTGATTCGACAATGGCGAGTCGCGCCAATCTCAATCCCGGCGTCGTGACCAACGCAGTTGCCCTTCCGCTCAACGCCGAAGTTGTGCACCTCGGCTTGGTCGGCGTGTTGCGTGGCGATGTTGACGGCAGCTTTGGCGGCATTCCCAACGCACCGGGATTAGACAGCACGCAGCCCACTTATTTTGTCGATCATGGCTTGCCGCTTGCGCAGTTCGGGATTTATCCACCACCATAGTTTTCGCCAGTTGGTGCTGGCGACACGCCGTCAAATTTCGCCGTCGTTCAAGGCCGACTAGAATTCAACGCACCGACGCTGATGTGCGACGGTAAATCGTAACCCACCGCAAGGACGCATCTCCATGCCGACCAACGCGCCTCCCGTCGTCATTTCCGCCGCCAAACTTGACCAGGTTTTCTCTGGCGACGGGCTACTCAGCAGCCCAATAGGCACAGGCGACGATAACGCGCGGGCAGTGGCCATAGATGCCAATGGCAATATGGTCATCGCGGGTTACTCGATGATGAGCGACGGCAAGACCGACTTCGCGGTAATTCGTGTGCGACCGGATGGAAGTTTGGACACCAGTTTTAGTTTTTCTACTGACGGGAAAGCCACGACGAATTTTTCAGGCAACGATGAAGCTCACGGCGTTGCGATTCAGGCTGACGGAAAAATACTGGTAGTCGGCACCAGCAATGTCGGCAACACATCCGACATTGCGATGGCTCGTTACAACACTGACGGTAGTCTTGATGCCTCGTTTGGCAGTGGCGGAAAAGTGGTCACCAATGTGCTACGCAGCGATGAAGCAACAGGTATGGTGCTTGCATCTGACGGCAAAATTTATGTTGTCGGTACGAGCGATCTTTCCGGCTCGACAAGCAATCTGGTGCTGTTGCGCTACAACAGCAACGGCACTTTGGATACCGCATTCGGTGCTGCCGGCACGGCGTCCGTAACCGGCTTTGATGGCTACGCTAAAGCCCTGGCGCTACAAACGGATGGGAAAATCGTGGTTGCCGGAACGGTCTGGAACGGCAGTGATTTCGACGTTGGTGTGGCTCGCTTCACCACCACGGGAGTCCTCGATACCAGCTTTAGCGGTGACGGAAAACAGACGATCAATCAGACCACAAGGAGCGATAGCGCGAACGCCATTGCGATACAAAGCGATGGAAAAATTGTGTTGGCGGGGGACAGCTACGTCGCTGACAATTCGAGCAGCGACGGACTGCTGATTCGGCTAAATGCCGATGGAACTGTCGACACCGGCTTCGGTGGTGGCAATGGCATCGTGACCTTGAATCTGCTGCCCTTTGATTCTTTTGCTGGCGTTCTCGTTCAAGTCGACGGCAAGATTATTGTTGGTGGCGGTAGCTTCGATCCCGATCCGCAAACACCTCCTGGGGATGCGGTGTTGGTCCGATATTTGTCCAACGGATCGCCGGATGTTTCCTTTGACGGTGATGGCGTATTGCGCACTTCGCTGGGTGATGGATCTGCGGCTCTCTATGCATTAACCTTCGCGCCAAACGGGCAGGTCATTGCGGTGGGCGACAGCTATACCGGCACCGACGATTTTGGCAGTCTGCGCCTGGGTAGTGGCTTGCTCACGCAAGCTGCGCAGGCTGGTCTGGCCTATAACTACACGATTCCCGTCGGCACTTTCGTCGATCCGGAAGGTGTGGCACTGAGTTATTCGGCAACGCTACTCGGTGGTGCTGCATTGCCATCATGGCTG
>JANYAW010000264.1 GCA_025361105.1 Rhodocyclaceae bacterium
AAGTCGGGCAAGTGATTGCGTCGTACAAAGGCCACAATTCCATATCCTTGCCGGCCGAGACTTGCATCGCGGCGCGAAATGGTTCGGCGATTTTTGGGTCGTAACAAAACTCAAATTTTCCGTCGGTGTTTTCGCGCAGCAAAGGCACGCTCAAGCGCCGCCATTCTTCATCCGTATGCGGACCAAAAGCGGGTGACACGGCACGCACAAATGCCACCGCAGCATCAATGCTGGCAAAAGCCGGTGCCTTGCCTAAATACTCTGCGATGCGTGCAATTGATGCGGCTGTCACCACCGGACCCACATCATTGAGCACCAAGCGCGACACCGGCGTATCAGGCTGCGCGGCTATCGCCATGCCAATCAAACCGCCCATTGAGGTACCAATCCAATGCACGGTCCCTGCATTAATTCGAGCCAACAAAGTCGTTATATCAGCCGCATATTGCGGCACACCGTAGAGCAAGGGATTACGCAACCAATCACTCTTGCCGCGCCCCACCACATCGGGACAGACGACGCGATATCGATCGCTCATCGCACGCGCCAAGTCGTCGAAATCACGCCCACAACGGGTCAAGCCATGCACACACATCAGCACGCGCGGATTATCCGCGTCACCCCATTCAACGTAGGCCATATTGTGAAAACCGGCAGAGCTCAAACACTGCACTTTTCCTTCTCGCATTTCAGTCATTGCTTTCTCCTGTGTTGTGACGGCGTGTCATCAGCACCAACTGGTGAATTCTGGTTAAACATCCAAACAGGGTTCCTGCATCCGCGCGATTTGTTCGCGCAATTCCAAAATACGATCTTGCCAATAACGTGGCGTATCAAACCACGGAAACGCCGCTGGAAATGCGGGGTCGTTCCAACGTCGCGCCAGCCAAGCCGAATAATGCAGCAAACGCAAGGTTCGCAATGCTTCCAGGATTTGCAACTCGGCTACATTGAATTCTCTAAACACTCGATAGCCACGTAACACGTGGACAAGTTGTGCCGTCATTTCTGCGGCTTCGCCGCTGAGCAACATCCACAAATCCTGTATCGCCGGGCCGCGACGTGCGTCATCAAAATCAACGAAATGCGGGCCACCAAAATGCTCGTCTTTTGGACTGATTCGCTCGGGTGTCCACAACACATTGCCGGCATGACAATCGCCGTGCAATCGCAGCGAGGTGAATGTTCCGACCCGTTCAAAACATGCTTCAACTTCATCGAGCGTTGCATCGGCGACATCCATCCACACCGACTCAAGGTCGGCCGGAATCACGCCATGTTCAAGCAACCAATTGCGCGGTTCGTAGCCAAAAGTTTCGATACCCAATGTTTCCCGCGCAACAAACGGCCGCGCTGCGCCAACGTTATGCATTCGTGCCAGCAAATGTCCCATCCATTCCAAAACTTTCGGCTCGGCAAATTCCGGCGCGCGCCCACCTTGTTTTGGATATGCCGCGAAGCGAAATCCGGCGTGATGATGCAGCGTTGCGCCGTGAATCGATAAAGGCGCAACCACTGGCAATTCAGCCACGACCATCTCGGCGACAAATGCGTGCTCTTCCAAAATCTGCGTATCCGACCAACGCTCAGGTCGATAGACTTTGACCACCAACGAAGCATTGCCGGATGCCTCATCATCCATACCGATTTGCCATACCCGATTTTCATAACTATTAAGCGCCAGCAAACGCCCATCAGGACGCAGCCCGAGACTTTCGATAGCATCCAGCAACACCATTGGGTTTAGTGTGGCAAAAGGAGCCTGTGTGGGTAGCTGTGTGCTGTGCGCATTCATCTGACGATTATCGGTCATGCCAATAACTTCGCGCGATATCGCGTTGACGCACGACCTTCACGCCATCGCTAGACAAACTCACCTGTACCGCGCCATCTTTATCCGTGCGATGCAAATTGGCCCCACTCGCAAAATATCGCGCCACCACATCGGCTCTTGGGTGACCAAAAGAATTTCGATAGCCAACCGGAAAAATCGCTTCGCGTGCGCCGACAGCGGCGATGAATTCGGGCGTTGATGAAGTGCGACTGCCGTGATGCGGGACGACCAAGACTTCAGCTGGAAGCACCGCTGGACGGCCTGCTACCAGCGCCAATTCGCCGACCGCTTCAATATCCGAAGTGAGCAAAAGATGTTTTCCCGCCGCCGAAATTCGCAACACGCAAGCCAGATCGTTGGTGATGTGACTGACCCGCTCTGCGATTAGCGCAGCATCAGGATGCAGCACTTCAAAGCGCACGCCATCCCACTCCCACGATTCGCCCGCGACACAATCGGTTTGCTTGATCGGTTGCGCCGAGAGTACGTGTTCAAACGGTAGTGAAGATTTAATCTGCGCCACCGGCACCATCGCCAGCACTGATTCCGCGCCACCAGAGTGATCGCGGTCGGCATGGCTGATCATCAGCATATCCAAATGCCTTACGCCGAGCGAGCGCAAATAAGGCACGATGATGCGATTGCCACTATCAGCATCAGCAGAAAATGCTGGCCCCGCGTCGAACAATAAATCATGCGTCGCCGTTTGCACATGTACCGCCAAACCTTGTCCAACATCGAGCACGGTAACGTTAGCCGAATTTTCATCGGGACGCGGCGGCGAAAAACTCAGCAAGGGAATGAAAGCCAGTAGTCCCAACCAGCGTGCCGGAAGTCCGCGCGGCAGCAAGGTCCACGCGCCGCCCAGCAAAGCAAACACCACATAGATCAGCGGTGGCGCAGCCTGCTGCCATGTCGCCAACGGGAGATTCGCCAGAAATTGAATGAAGATCATCAGCACTTCGGTCAACCAGTTGGCCACCGATAACAAGACACTTAAACCCGGCAATGTCGCAGCCACTGCGAGCGGTGTGATGACCACACCAACCAATGGAATTGCCACTGCATTTGCCAGCGGTGAAACCAAAGAAAACTGCTGAAACAAAGCCAGCAAAGCGGGCAACATTCCCAGCGTCACCGCCCATTGCGCCCTACCCCACTCCTTGAACCAATGCGCCCGTTCGCGGACACCGGTACCCACCAACAGCAACAAAGCGACTGCACCAAACGACAACCAAAACCCAGCGGCGAGCACTGCCCAGGGGTCATACAGCAGCACCACCAAAAGCGCCAATGCCAACACTCGACTAGGCGCAATTTCGCGGCGCGCGAGGCTTGCCAATGCCACCACGGCCAACATGTAGAGCGTGCGTTGCGCAGGCACTTCAAATCCCGCCAACAAACAATACGCAAATGCCACCGCAAGCCCGCCGATCGCCGCCGCATGCTGCACCGGAACGTAAAGCGGCAAGACGCTAGACCGTCGCCACACCCATGCCGATAAAAAATAGGCCAATGCGGCCAGCATAGTGATGTGCGAGCCTGAAATGCTCATCAAATGGGTGATGCCTGTGCGCGAAAAAACTTGCCACAAATCTGGCGCAATCGACTGCTGATCACCGATCGCCAATGCCACTAAAATTCCCCGATAAGGAGCTTCGGGCAATGCCGCGACAAAACGATCTCGAATGTTTTGCCGCACACGTTCGACTAGATAGCCAGGCCGCAAGACCAATTCATTGAGCCGTTCCAAGGTATGCGGGTCGCTCAGACGCACGCTGCCGGTGGCACGAATATCGCGCTCGAGCAACCAGCCTTCAAAGTCCATGCCGTTTGCATTCACATTCCCGTGTGGGCGCTTGAGCCGCACAGTGCATCGCCAGCGCTCACCAGCACGCGGGCTAGCCAATTCAGCATGCAAATTGCGATTCCACGTCAATGAAATATGCGATGGAACTGCGACCGTCGATGCCTCCACATCAAATTCAAAGCGCAGTCCGCGCTCCATCGTTTGGGGCAGGCTCGCCACCACGCCGGTCATCGAAATTTCGATACCTTCGTTAGCCAAGGGCAAAGCATCTGCCATCCGCGCGTGTGCAACAGTAGCGGCCCAAACGAAGCCCAAAGCGAGGCCGGACAAACTCAACGCCAAGCAAATAATCCGTCGTGATTGAGTGAGCCAGCACCACGCCATCGCCAATACACCCAGCGCAAGTCCCAGCCACAGGCAATAGCGCTCCGGCAATTCAGCCTGTTGCTGTAAGCTCGCCACACCCAGCGCAAAGAAAATCACAAAAACTCGCATGGTTTGATTAGAGCATGCAACGAAAATGCGGACGAAAAAAAGCCGCATCACTGCGGCTTTTCTTGGTCAAGCAAGAATGCTCAGTGTTCGCCGAGCACCGACACGGTAATCTTGGCGATTACGTCGTGATGCAATGCGATGTCAATGTGCGTATCGCCGATTGTTTTGAGTGCGCCGTCGGGCAGGCGAATTGCAGAACGATCAATCGTGAAGCCCTGCGCTGCCAAAGCGTCGGCAATGTCAAAGTTACTGACCGAACCAAACAGATGACCATCGAGGCCAGCCTTACGCGTGATTTGCACCATCAAGCCATCCAGCTTGGCGGCGTGCGCTTGTGCTGCGGCCAACACTTCGGCTTCAGCTTTTTCCAGCTCAGCACGCTTCTCTTCAAACACCTTGCGATTGGCTTCCGTTGCCCGTTTGGCTTTACCAGTGGGGATCAGGAAATTGCGTGCATAGCCGTCTTTAACTTTGACCACATCGCCCAAACCGCCAAGGTTCACAACCTTTTCCATCAGAATAATTTGCATGGTTGATTCCCTCGTTTATTGATGCAGATCGGTGAATGGGAGCAGCGCTAGAAAGCGTGCGCGCTTGATGGCTGTCGACAGCTGACGCTGATAGCCGGTCTTGGTGCCGGTGATGCGTGCCGGCATGATTTTGGCGTTTTCGGCGACAAAGTCTTTGAGGATTTCTACATCCTTGTAATCGACTTCTTCGATTTTTTCGACGGTGAAACGGCAGAATTTACGCCGCTTGAATAATCCGCCACGACCCTTGTCGTCCTTCTTTTTTGCGCCTAACTTACCTTTTGGTTTAAATGCCATTTTCTATTCCTTCCACAAATTCAATTGTCGTTACGTGCAGTACCGGTGTCCTTCGTTTGAGGCTACGCGCTGCAATAAATCCGCTGACCAACACACTTGTTCCCTGCTTTCCCTCGGCCAAAAGCAAGGCCGGAGTTCCTGCAGCGATACACGCCATTTCACATTCAACGGTTCTGGTGGTGCTCGCCTCGATTTGCTGCGAGACGTGTCCGACTACAAATTCCAGAACTGCGATTCCTGCGGGGGTGTATCGAAGTGCGCCGCGTTCAAGCAAACGTCCTGCGAGCTGTGTCTGATTGGTCGCCGATTTCTCGTTCGACTTATCAGCCAACTGCGTGCGCTCAAGCGGCTGGGGCAGCGGCGACCTCCGTGCGGTTTTCAGCGTTCAGCGAACGGGCTTTATCTTCCTTCATCATGACGGACGGCGTATTCACGCCCTTCTTCATTTTGATGGTGAGATGACGCAATACTGCGTCGTTGAACTTGAATGCGTTTTCAAGTTCGGCCAAGGTCTCGCCGTCACACTCGATGTTCATCAACACGTAATGCGCTTTGTGAACTTTTTGGATCGGGTAGGCCATCTGACGACGACCCCAATCTTCAAGGCGATGGATAGCGCCGCTCTTGGCACTGACCAGCGTTTTGTAACGCTCGATCATCGCCGGAACTTGCTCGGACTGATCCGGGTGGACGATAAAAACTATTTCATAATGTCGCATGCATTCTCCTTATGGGTAGAAGCCCCCTCGCATGCGAGGCGAGTGGAGCAAGGTGGAAAGCCGAGCATTATAGCGGTGCAATAGCCTGTGGGCAAGGCTTAAACGCTGCAAATTTGCCCCTAAAACCGCTCCCCAGGCCGCAAGAATCGCCATTCACCCAGCGGCAATTCACCTAACCGAATCCGCCCGATACGCACGCGTTTGAGCGCCGTGACGCGCAATCCGACCAACTCACACATACGCCGAATCTGTCGCTTGCGCCCTTCGTTCAGCACAAAGCGCAATTGATCGTCATTGGCCCAGCCAACCTTGGCCGGCTTGAGTTGTTTGTCGTCGAGCGTCAATCCGTGATTAAGCAAAGCCAGGCCGCGCTCGTCGAGATTGCCCTCGACGCGAACCAGATATTCCTTGTCGACCGTCGAGTTCTCACCAATCAACTGCCGCGCCACACGACCATCTTGGGTCAGCACCAGCAACCCCGTTGAATCAATATCCAACCGCCCCGCCGGCGCCATGCCTTTCAAATGCAGCGAACGAAATCGCGGTCTGTCCTCGGGTATTTGCGTGCGTGGTTCGATGAGCACCAGCGCCGGTTGATGGCCGTCTTCGGCTTGCCCCGACACATAGCCTATCGGCTTATGCAAAATCACCGTCATCTGCTGATTCTGATTGGCTTGCGCTTCGGGTGCCAAGGTGATCACCGCATTGGGCGAAGTGCGCGTACCCAATTCGCTTAAGCGCGTGCCATCGACAAAAACCAAACCGCGCTCGATGTAACTATCGGCCTCGCGCCGCGAACACAGACCGCGCTCGGCCATCAGCTTGGAGACGCGAATTCCCGTCGGGTCGTTTGGATGCGTATCATTCATGGCTGTTGATTCTATCGCCGCGTGTCCAGGAATATGCTTAGTTATCGCCATTCGTATCACGCCGGAAATCACGCCGATGTGCTCAAGCACAGCGTCTTGATCCATTGTCTGGACTATCTGAACAGCAAAGACAAACCCTATGCGGTGGTCGATACCCATGCTGGCGCCGGGATGTATTCACTCGACGCCGAGCATGCGGAACGCACTGGCGAGTACAAGAACGGTGTCGGTCGATTGTGGCAACGCAAGGACATTCCAGCTTCGCTCGCGCCTTACCTGGCGGCTATTCGCATTCTCAATCTCGGCGAAAAACTTCGTCGCTATCCCGGCTCACCCTGGTTGATTTCGCATCTGGCGCGTAACAACGACCGCTTGCGCTTTTGCGAATTGCACTCCACCGATGTAGCGCTGTTGCGCCGCGAATTCAAGGGCAAGGCACCCCGTGTATTGGTCGAACAACACGATGGTTTCGAGGTGCTTAAGGCCGCGCTACCGCCACTATCACGACGCGGACTAGTGCTGATTGATCCGTCCTACGAAATGAAAAACGATTACACCCGGGTCGTCGCGGCGGTCAAGGACGCACTCAAGCGTTTCGCCACCGGCACCATTTTGATCTGGCATCCCTGCATCGCCGCGCTTGAAGCTACCACGCTGCCCGAACGACTGAAAAAGGCCGACGCAAGCAGCTGGCTGCACGCGCAACTCAAGGTCAGCGCGCCGGCACCACAAGGCCGAGGAATGCACGGCAGCGGCATGTTC
>JANYAW010000314.1 GCA_025361105.1 Rhodocyclaceae bacterium
CGAGGCGGCAGCGGAATGGCTGCACGAAGAAGTGCGGACCAAATACTGGGGCTACGCGAAAGACGAGAATCTCGACACCACCGATTTGGTCGCCGAAAAATATCGCGGCATCCGCCCCGCGCCGGGCTATCCGGCCTGCCCCGATCACACGGCCAAAGGCGGCCTGTTCAAGCTGCTGAACGCGACCCAAAACACCGGCATGGAATTGACTGAAAGCTACGCCATGTTGCCGACCGCCGCAGTCGCCGGTTTTTATCTGGCGCATCCCGAGGCGCACTATTTCGCGGTCAGCAAAATCGCCGACGATCAAGTGCAGGACTGGGCAGCGCGGGCAGGGATGTCGGTGGTGGAAGCCAAGCGCTGGTTGGCGCCTTTGCTCTAGGCAAACATCGCCGTAAATCGCCGCTGCATTTCTTCCGGCGATACAACTTCTATCGAATGGCCGAGCAGCCATTCGTGGCCAAAGGGATCACGTAGCGCGCAGCCACGTTCGCCATAAAACGAATCTGCCAGCGGACGCAACATCGTCGCGCCTGCGGCCACGGCTTGCGCGGCCATCACATCGGCATTTTCTACATGCAAATGAATTGCGCAACCAGTGCCACCGGATTGCGAGCCAAGAATTTCATATTCCGGATATTCGTCAGACAACATCAAGATCAGGCTGCCCAGCATGAGTTCCGCGTGACCAATACGCCCGGACGGTTCGGTGAGACGGAATTTTTCTTTTCCACCGAATGCGCTGCAGTAGAAGTTAATCGCCGCCGCGGCGTCTTTGACGCGTAAATAGGGAAACATTTCATGAATCCGGTTTTGCGCTGTTAACGATGAATCAGTCATTTGATTTATACGCCCCACGTCATCGGTTTCTTTTTCTTCAACGACCAGCGCAGCAATTCCAGCAGTGGCACCGCGCGCTGGGTGAGCGTGACAAACGGGCGATTTTCACCGCGTGCGCCGGTTTCCGAGACAGGTCTATCTTCTTCCGCTACGTTGGCGTGCTGCGCTTTGTCGTCTGCAATCGCCGCTTCAATGCGGGCAATGGCATCGGCCAGTTGTTCGACGGTGACTATGCCTTTATCAGTCACTTCCTTGCCCATAATTTTCATCAAACGATGCGCCACATCGCCGAACATGATGACGTCACCAGCGGCATCTGATTTGAATATGACGATCACTACAATCCTTTTGCCGTCAGAAAATCAAGAATGCTTTGCGCGGGCTTTTTCCAGTCACGCTCCAGCATCAGGCCATGTCCCATGTCGGCGAAAATCTCGGCCTCGGTGCCGTAGTTGCGTGCCGTCATTTCGACCAAGGACGGGGCAATCAAATGATCGCGTTGCGCGCCGATAATTTTGAGCGGCGTTTTTTTGATACGATGGGTTTGCGGCAAATTGAACATCGCCATATCCCACAGCGCACGATGCGATTCAAGCTGACTCATTTGAAAATAACGATTCAAATCTTCGTCACTCACTGGCTGCGCGAACAGCGCCGACTTCAAGGCCTTGCGACTTGCACCGCTGCCACTCATCACGCTACCCAGTTCGCTCATCAGCCCTGGTTTGCTAAACATCAAGCCGACGGCCGAGGCCATCAAGCCTTGCGGTGGCACCGAACACATCAGCACCGCTGCCGGCGCAATGCGGCGCTCCAAAACTTTTTGCACCACGAAGCCGCCCATTGAATGGCCTATCAATACCGGTGGCACGCGTAGTCCGGCGGCGGCTTCTTCGACATCGCGAACGTAGTCGTCAATCGACAGTTGATCGAGAATTTTTCGCCCACGCGATTTGCCGTGGCCGGAGAGACTGATCGCATAACTGGCGAACCCGGCCGCAGCGAAGAAGGCCAAAAAGTGTTCTTGCCAACACCACGCAGCCGAATACGCGCCATGCACGAACAGTAGCGGTGTCGTTCTGGTGATCCTGGCGGGAGGTAAGGCCGAGAGAATTTCGAGTTGCTCGCGGGGCGTGCTGGGCGCTGCATCGGGGTCGTATTTCATGGGGTCATTGTACTCACAGGCAGCTCGGTAAAGGCGGCACCGGTGGCATTGAGCGAGCAGATTTTGAGTTATCCTTGCCAGAAATGGAATCGGCGCACAATGTGCTGATCACGCTTGGTTCTGCCTTGAATTGCCAGTGCCGCTCTATCACCATGATGTCTGACTCCTTCGCCAAATCACCGCCTGCGAGTAGCGCTCGCGATAGCCGGACGCTACGTTCACGGCGGCTAAATCAGATCGCCAGCTTCATCGCCATCGCGATAGCGATTCGCATGATCGACTTGGCGGTCAGCAATTTGGATATGCACGTCCCGCTGATGGAATTGTCGGCCGGCCTGTGCCTGATCCTGATCACGCTGTGGCTGAATCATCGTGGCGCCACCGATCTGGCCGCGCAGCTGCTGTTGCCGGTGATCACCGCGATAATTTCGATGCTGGTCTGGAACAGTGAAGGTCTCTACGACACGGCCTTGCTCGCCTATCCCGGGATACTTATTGTGGCGGGACTCTTGGTCGGCAAGCGCCAGTTCTATGCCTTGCTGATATTCATGCTCGGCTTCGTTGGCGTCATCGCCTGGCGCAGCATGACGGGTGCTTACGTGACAACGGTCAATCCCAGTTACACCGATTACTATCGCGCCAGTGACATATTGATAATTCTGGCGGTTACCGGTCTGTCCATGCAATTGATGGTCAGCGACCTGCATGCGGCATTGGCCAAGGCAGAAGATGCCAACGCGCTGGCCGAACAGACGCAATCGAGCCTGGTCTATCTGGCGCAGCACGATAATTTGACGCAACTACCCAACCGCCTGCTTGGCCGCGACCGCATTGAACAGGCGCTGAATCAGGCGCGGCGCCACAGCGAGCGGGTCGCTGTGTTGTTTGTTGATCTGGATAATTTCAAGGCCATCAACGACACGCTGGGCCATGACAGCGGCGATATTTTTCTGCAACAAGTCGCCGCTCGCCTGGTTGGTTCTGTACGCCAAATGGATATTGTCAGCCGTCAGGGCGGTGATGAGTTTTTGATCGGCATCACCGATGCGCGTGATGCAGATGCAATCTCCATCGCTGCCAACAATGTCCTGACGAAACTGGCCGAACCGTTTCCGATTAACGAGACACAGATTTCAGTGTCCTGCTCAATCGGGATCGCAGTCTTTCCCGATGATGGCGAGAACTTCGAGACGCTGGTGCAGTTGGCCGATCTGAGCATGTATCAGGCCAAGGAATCCGGACGCAATGCATTCCGCTTTTACGACGCTACGATGAACTCCAGTATCGTCAAGAATTTGCATCTGAACTCCAGCCTGCGTGAGGCGCTAGCCGAGGGACAGTTCAGACTGCATTATCAGCCCATCGTCGATATCACCAGCCAGCGACTGATCGGTGCCGAGGCATTGATACGCTGGCAGCACCCAAGCATAGGAATGATTCCACCAGCAGAATTTATCGGCGCTGCAGAAAAGTCCGGCCTCATTATCAGCATCGGCGAATGGGTGATTCAAGAGGGATGCCGACAAATGATGGCGTGGCAGGCGGCGGGCATTGCGCCTTTTGTGCTATCGGTCAACCTGTCTCCGGTTCAGTTCAAGCGAGGCAATATCGAGGCCATGATTAGCGTTGCACTGGCTAACTCCGGTCTGTCAGCGCAATATTTGGAATTGGAATTGGTCGAGTCAACGCTGGTGGAGGATGCCGAGAAATTTATCGCCACACTTAATGGACTCAAAGCGCTCGGCGTACGTATTTCAATAGACGATTTCGGTACTGGTTATTCCAACCTTTCTTATTTGCAGCGCTTCGCCATCGACAAATTGAAAATCGATCAATCATTCATCCAGCGACTTAACAATGGCCCACAAGATTTGGCGATTGTGACGGCGATTATTCAAATGGCAAAAAGCCTGAATCTATCGACCACAGCCGAGGGCATCACCGATGAGTATTCGCGCAAGCAATTGGCGGCTCTGGGCTGCACCTACGGTCAAGGTTATCTCTTTGCCCACCCTAAACCGGCCGAAGAATTCGAGCAATTTGTCCGCGCCAATCGTGCATCACTGGTGAGCTGACACCAACGCGCGCAAGCGCGCAGCGCGTATCGCCTCCGGCACTTTGCTGGCATCATCAATCTTTGCCGCAATCGCGCCAGCGTCAATGCCACGCACAATCTCACGTGCCTTGCGCCACGCTGCTCCCTGCACATAGTCGCGCTCGCCCCAGCCCAAGCGCCCACGGTAGTCGGCTTCGCAAGCTTGCAAAACCAAATCAAAACGCTCTGGTCGGCGTAGCGCATCGCAGCGCTCCAGCAAATCCAGACGCGTGCTCGCGCGCAGTTCATCAAAGCAATGAATATTGCCGTGATAGCGTGCGGTGAGACGTGCCACATCGCGGCATTCGGTCGGCACGCGCCAACGATCGCACACTGGCATCAACAAATCCACACTTCGCTGCTCGTGACCATGATGGCGCGGCAAAATATCTTTCGGTGTGGTGGCCTTGCCCAAATCGTGCGTCAGTGCCGCAAATCTTGCAGGCAGGGGCGCAGCAAGGCGCGCGGCCATGTCAAGCACCATCATCATGTGTACGCCGGTGTCGACTTCAGGATGGTAATCAGCGCGCTGCGGAATCCCCCACAGTGCATCCAATTCGGGTAACAGTTTGATTAACGCGCCGCATTCACGCAGCGTCTCAAACATCCGCGAAGGCTGCGCTTGCATCAAGCCATTGGAGATTTCCTGCCACACCCGCTCCGCAACCAGCGCGTCGACTTCGCCCGCCGCGGTCATCTGTTGCATTAGTGTCATGGTCTCAGGCGCAACGCGAAAATCAGTAAAGCGGGCCATGAAACGCGCCACCCGCAATATGCGAACCGGGTCTTCGCCAAACGCAGACGAGAC
>JANYAW010000354.1 GCA_025361105.1 Rhodocyclaceae bacterium
CAGCCAGATTCACGTCGTGCAGGCTCATGATGAGCGTTCGATCCGGCAGCGAACACAGCAGGTCAAGCAGCGCAATTTGTTGGTGCAAATCCAAATGTGAATTCGGCTCGTCAAGCATCAACAATGGGGTTTGCTGGGTGATCAGCGCGGCTATCGCCAGGCGTCGCCGCTCACCACCAGACAAGGTCACCGCACGACGCGCTTCCATGCCGGTCAATCCCACTGCTGCCAGGGCTTCACGCGCAAGCATCTCATCCGCTGCGCTCTCGGCCTGCCACCATTCCAGATACGGCAGACGACCGAGTAAGGTAACGTCAAACACCGTGGTCTCGGCTTCGTCGTGATCGTCTTGCACCATCAAACCAATCTGCCGTGCGCGTTGCCGCGGCGAAAATTCTTGCAGCGGTTTGTTGTTCAGCGTGATAGCCCCGACATGGGGTGCGCGCAATCCGGCGAGTGTGGAAAGTAAGGTTGTTTTGCCTGCACCGTTGATGCCGAGAATCGCCCAACGGCTACCGTGTTCGATAGTTAAATTGAAATCTTCGCAGATGCTGCGGCCACCGATTTCTACCCCGAGATTGGTAGTGCGCAAAATCATTGCGGACTCGCCAATTGGTGCTGATGACACGCCGTTAAACATCGCGTTCATCGCTTCGCACTACGCGATAACAACCACAAAAACATCGGCGCGCCGAGCGCAGCCGTGACTGCACCGACCGGCAATTGCAGCGGCGCAACCACACTGCGCGAGAGCACATCGGCCAACAACAACAAAGTGCCACCACCAAAAACACATGCGGGCAGCAACTCACGATGCCTCCGCAGCCCGGCCAAGCGCAGCAGATGTGGCGTAACCAAGCCGACAAAACCAATGCTGCCGGCAATCACCACCACCAACGCGGTGATGCACGCGGCCAACAACAAAGCCAACGCACGCAACCGCCCCACCGCCACGCCGAGCGCCGCTGCAGATAGTTCGCCTTGCCCCAATGCGTCGAGCGAGCGCGCCATCGGGAAAGCAAGAACCAACGCGATGAAAGCCGCTATCGGTGCCAACCACGCACGCCCGGAATCCGCCTGCGCCAAATCACCCATCAACCAAAACACCATGCCGCGCAAGGGCGCATCAGGTGCCAGCGCCAACAATAAAGTAATCAGCGCCCCCCACGCTGCCGACAAAATCACCCCCGCCAACAGCAAACGTATCGGCAACAATCCCCCGCGCCACGCCAACAGAAAAAGTATTCCCGTAGATGCCAACGCGCCCGCGAATCCAGCCGCCGCAGTCAGCGCTGCACCCGCCCCAAACAACATCGCAATCAAGGACAAAGCTCCCGCGCCGCTGGAAATGCCGAGTACGAAGGGATCAGCCAAAGGGTTGCGCAACAAAGCTTGCAGTAGCGCGCCAGCCAAGGCCAGCAAGGCGCCGCAGCCAAACGCATTGAGCGCGCGCGGTAAGCGCAAATCGAAAATAATTTCGCGGGTCGTTACGTCGCCGCTGCCGGTGATAGCCGCTAACGCACCGCTGAAATCAATGCCAGCGCTTCCGACCCCCAAGGCCACCAAGCCCGCAAATAGGGCAATGGCGGGCAACAAAACTATAGCGACGGCAGGGCGCATGGCAGGTGCGATTGAATAACGCGCGCGAACTGGAACCTATCACGCACGTACTATCATTTACCGACCAACACCGATGTGCCGCCTTGAACAATCACGCAGTTTTTTGATTCCTTGCAGGCTTCTGAATAGCGCTTGATTGATTCCAATTGAACAAATTGCGCTGCGTCCAACCGCATTTCGTTACGGTATGCGTTGTCAGCACTGGCGCGGCTTTGCTCGGCTTGCAGCCTCGAGTCCTCAGCAAGTTTGCGTTGAATCTCGGTTTTCCGTCGCTGTTGTTGCGCGGCGGTGTTGTTCATTTCATCAACCACAGGTTTGTCGGGCAGTGCTTTGCCCATATTCACATTAACCAGTACCACATGCAGTTTGGTGGCCTCAATGTGCTTGCGAAATTGCGCCGCGATTTCGCCCTCGATACTTTGCAAAGTTGGCGGGTCAATCATGATCGCCGTCATTTGGTACTTCTTGGTCACATCTCTGACGATGGTGCGATATTGTTCCTTGAGGTTATGCTCATACCACTTTGAATAGCCGAAATTGGCGACGTGGTAGGCAGGATCTTTCCACTGCAAAACGATATAACTGTTGTAGTTGATAAAGTTGTTGTCCGCCGTTGCCAGATGGTCGAGTGGCTCGTCGTATTTGGTTGGCGTCATCACTACATCAACGCCTTTGGTGGACAACCAGTACCACGACAAACCGGGCTTTTGAGTTTCGTCCCTGACCCCGCCATGACCAATCAGCCATGGGTTATCGACGATGACGGTTTCGCTGCCTGGCTCGGTGGTGATTGAATGACAAGCGCCCAGTAGCATCGCCACTGCCAGAATAATGATGACTCTCACGGAGTTCTCCTGCGACAAGAATTAGCTATTGATTAAGGCACGAAAAACAATGCCTGACAATAATTGTGCATATCCAGAACCGGCAGAGTAGCAGGTTCGAGGTCGTATCAAAGCAACGCGACATCTTGGTGGTCTGGCACAATACCAACATGCGCTTTGTCCATCTGCCCTGTCCGACCCTTCAGACAACTTATCCACGCGTCGAGCCTGAGCATCCTTGGCTTGACGGCGTGTCACCAGCACCAACTGGTGAATCGGCCTTAACACAATGACCTCTGCCGCCTTCGATAACAGCCGCCAGCTTTATTTACGTCTGCTGACCTATGTCCGCCCGTATTCGCGCGCGTTTGTTGCGGCTTTGGCGTGCATGGGTTTGTCGTCGCTTATCGAACCGGCTTTTCCGGCCTTGATGAAGATATTGTTAGACGATGGTTTTGCCAAGAATCAAGGGGCGATGGATTGGCTGGTTTATCCATTGGGAATTCTGGCGGTGTTCATGTTCCGCGCGATGCTCGGCTTTGTTGGCGACTATGCGATGAGTTGGGTTTCCAATAATGTCATCGCTGAATTGCGTACCGCGATGTTCGAGCGCTTGCTCAAACTGCCAAGCAACTACTACGGCGAAGCGCAATCTGGCCGACTAATGTCGAAGATTGCCTACGACGTGAATGGCGTGGCGGTGGCAGCCACGAGTGCGCTGACATCTCTCGTGAAGGACAGTTTGTCAGTTCTTGGTCTGTTGGTTTGGCTGTTGTATTTGAACTGGCAATTGACGCTGATTACGCTGGCAATTATTCCGATGATTGCTGTGGTGGTAAAAAGTTTTGGTGGGCGCTTGCGACGCATTTCGCGTGGCATTCAGGAATCGCAAGGAACGATTTCTCAGGTCTTGCAAGAAGCGATTGAAGGTCAAAAAGTGGTGAAGATTTTTGGTGGTCAAGCCTACGAGTCGACACGTTTTTTGGCGGCGGTGAACGAGCAGCGCGGCCTTGCGATGAGAAACACTGTGGCCTCGGCGGCGCAAGGGCCTATCGTGCAATTTTTCGCCGCAGCAGCGCTGGCCATCATCATGAGTGTGGCGCTCACCCAAGCCGCGCATAGCGAAACTACCGTCGGCAGTTTTGTTTCCTTCATGACTGCGATGTTGATGCTGATGGCACCGCTCAAACGTTTGACCGACATCAACGCACCGATACAACGCGGCTTGGCAGCGGCCGAAAGCGTATTCTCGATGATTGATGAAGCGGTCGAAATCGACAACGGCACGCATGATTTGCAAGCCGCAAAAGGTCTGGTCGAATTCGCCGATGTCAGTTTCAGCTACCCTGGCGCGGAACATCCGGCGCTAAGAAATTTGAGCTTCTCGATAGCGCCGGGGACTAGCGTTGCACTGGTCGGCTCGTCGGGCAGCGGCAAAACCACGGCAGCGAATTTATTGCCACGTTTTTATGCCGCGAACAGTGGCGAAATTCGGGTTGATGGCATTGCGCTTAACGACATTCGATTGGAAAGTTTGCGCGCCAACATTGCGTTCGTGAGTCAGGAAGTGGTGTTGTTCAACGACACGATTTCCGCGAACATTGCCTACGGCTCATCCTGCCCACACGAAGAAATTGTGCAAGCCGCGCAGGCGGCGCAGGCGCTGGAGTTCATCGAAAAACTGCCGCAGGGATTTGATACTTTGGTCGGCGAGAAAGGCGTCAAACTATCCGGCGGCCAACGTCAGCGCATCGCAATTGCGCGCGCGCTGCTAAAGAACGCGCCAATACTGATTCTGGACGAAGCCACTTCGGCGCTCGATACCGAATCCGAAAGCCTCGTGCAGGCGGCGCTCGACCGCTTGATGATAGGCCGCGCCACGCTGATCATCGCGCATCGCTTGTCCACCATCGAGCGTGCCAGCAAAATTTTGGTGCTGGCGAACGGACGAAAAGTTGAAGAGGGTACGCACCAGGAATTGCTCACGCGCCAAGGCGTGTATGCACGGCTGTATCAAATTCAACAAATTAAAACTGATGAAGGCGGGGCATGAGCCCACCCAAACTTTTCATCGACGAATTCGTCGGCATCTCCAATCGACTTGAAACTCTGCCCTTGGCCTTTGCCATACAAAAAGCCTACGGCCATCAAATCATTCTCGATTGGCACGAGCTGGATTCGTTTGAAGTTGAAGGCACCACGCGTGGCACAGTGCGCTTGTTGGCGCGCATCGGCGCATTGCGGGTGCGACATTGCGACCGCGCCTTGTTCGACACTCTGGCGGGTCGCAAAATGATTTTGCGCTCGCTCGATGGCCCGAGTGAATTGCTTGATCCGATTTATTTGGAAACTGCACGACGGGTGAAATTGGCGGCACCTTTGCGAGAAACGATACGGCGCGCTTTTGAAGCCGTAAAAGGTCGCCCTGTAGTCGGTGTGCATGTGCGTCATGGCGACTTCAAGCTTACAGACGAGCACATCTATCGTACCGATATCGAATGGCCGGCGGTGCCGTTTTGGTGGTACGCGGCCACCATGCACGCAATTAAGTGCGTACAACCCGACGTCGTATTTTTTATTTCCTCGACCGGCAATCCGGCGGCTTTCGCACATCTCTATGAAGGCTTGGATGTCATTAGTCTCGACGCGCCTTCGCGCTATGCTTACAAAGGTGAGGATCACGATTCATTGGTCAATCCGGTAGCCGATATTTTTGCCCTCGCTTGCTGTCCGGTGATGTTGGCGACACCGATTTCCGGCTATTCACATTGGGCAGCGAATGCGCTGGGTGCGCCAACCGATTGCATCGTGCCTTTGCCCGGTGCAACCGCCGAAAATCCTTTGCGCGGCTTGCTTCGCATTCACGGTGCGCGCCTGCCGCGCTGGCGTGCGGCAGGGCGCACGGGAAGCGATGTCTTGCCGCTGGGCGAAGGCTTTGCCGATATTGATTTTGGCCGTAGTGCGAATGTGGATTGGCTATAAGGGATAAGTGGCGTATGAGCGAGTCCGCGCCGCGCATCCTGGTCATTCGTCGTCGCTATTTGGGCGATCTGGTGTTGCTTGGGCCGGTGTTGCTCAGCTTGCGTGCGCATTGGCCGCAAGCGCACATTGCGGTGTTGACCGAGGCGAACTATGCAGGTGTTTTGGCGATCAATCCGCTGGTCAATGAAACATTGGCATTCCCGCACGATATTGGCGATTGGTGGGCGCTTTGGCGGAGGCTACGCGTTACAAAATTCACCCATGTTTTTGATTTTGATAATCGCGAAAAGACCGCACTGATCACTTGGGCGAGCCGTGCATCACAAAGATTGGCATTGCATAACGGCGTGCGCGCAACCTGGGGCTGGGCGTATTCGACGATAGCACTGGTGCCGCTGGATTTTCTCATTGGTCGGCATGTGACGACTTACTTCAGTCGCTTGCTGCAAGCTGCCAAGGTGCCGGTTTTGATGAGCTTCGCCGGTTTAACACCGATGCCTCCCGATACCGCAGCGATGTCGCAACTACCGGCAATTTTGACGCTGCCGCGCGATCGACCGCGGCTCCTGGTGCATCCAGGTAGCCGCAGTGATTTTCGCTTATGGTCAGCGGAAAATTTCGCCTCGGTTTTGGATATCATCGTCGCGCAAAATATCGCCAGCGTGACACTGATTGCCGGCACCAACGAGCAACATTTGGTCGATGCGATTGCACAAGGAATGACGCAAGCCGTGGTGCGGATTGACGACAATTTAAGCGTCCCGCAATTGGCTGCCTTGCTCGCGCAGTTTGACGCCTTGCTGTGCCATGACAGCGGCCCCATGCACGTGGCGGCGGCCGTGGGTACGCCCGTTGTAGCTTTGTTCGGCGCACAAGGTTCGGTGGTGTTTTCGCCGCTGGGCGAAGGTCACGCCTTACTGTCGCCACCGATTCCCTGCGTCAATTGCGTGTCGCCGGAAACTTGCGTGCAGGGCGACACTTATCGCATGCGTTGTGTGCAGAATATTTCGACCGGCGAAGTGCTTGCCACGCTAAGCAAAATCCTAGCGAATTCGCATTTGCCGCGATAGTGCAAAGCGCTGCATACTCTGCGCCGACACATAACGGCGTGTCACCAGCACCAACTGGCGAATTCAAGTGATCTCAGTCCGCTACGGCGCTCACGATTTCGCCGCCACCGAATATCGCACCATCAGCGCCGCCAACGTCGCGTTATGTGTCACCGCATCATGCGGAACCAGCAAATATTTCCACGGCTTGCCACCTTGCGCCAATGAGTAAGCGCTGGCGTGTTGACACCATGTCGCTGCCGCCTCCGCCTTTGATTTCACGTCCGCATCGTCCATATCTCGCGCCGCCTTGGTTTCGATGATGAGCTTGCATTCATCCGTTGCCGCGATGAAATCCGGAACGTACTCTGATTGTTTCGCACCGTGGCCGTAGTAGATATTGAGCTGCCCGACCACGGGCCGGAACCACCGTCGCGCCTCGCGCTCCAACACGCAGGCCAACACACGCTCGGTATCAGAATGAAATTTTTGGACGGTATGCGCGCAGCGCGCAAATCCGCCATAAACGCACTGTGCAATCTTGGCGCTATCTGGCGACGGCTGGTGCAATGGCAACACTTCGCCAGTGTAGGTAAAGCTCGGTAATTTGAGCGGCGTGTAGCCTTGGCTGACGATCACTTCAAACTCTGATTTATCCTCAACGTAGCGCGACTCCATTTGCGCGTAGATGTTCTGTGCAATCGTTTTGGCATAGGTGCCGAGCACATTGTGCAAGTCATTGTCGGTGCTTAGGTAACTTCTGAAATGTGCCACCGCTTGCATGGCAAGCGAATTGATCAGATCTGCATGGTGGTCGTAGTCAAGCTCGTTGTAGTCGTACAACTCTCGAACGATGTAGCTCTCCAATTGCGCTTCCTCGGCCACGGATGACGCGCCCATTTGCACCCGCATCCCCGATTGCAAGCCTTGACTAATCAGGGTCTTGTCCTGTGGCTGAAAATTCATCTTGCTCAAATCCAGTGTGAAGCCCGCGTAAGCGCTTTTCGCTTCGCCTTTGGGTATCACCGAAATGCGAGGAATGTCGATAGCGTGTTCAACCAGCACAGCGACAGCTTGTTGAACAATCTGCGCGACATGGCTTGGTTCGGCGGCAAGTAAATTACCTTGTCCAGACACCATGCGAGCTTGGACACGCGCGGTAATTTGCTGCTGAATATCCTCGCGTGTCAGTGCAGCGCTGCTCGGCACGAGTGCCTGTCCTTGCGGCTTCTCGCGACTCATTTCCGCCACCACGCCCGCCGCAAGATACGCAATAGCTCTATCTTCGGCCGCTGCTAGCACTGTGGACATGGCATCTGGAAAAGGGTCTGTATTGCTAGTCGTTGTGGGTGCCGAGATGGTGACACTAGCGTTGGCAGCTGGAATGGCAACAGCGCCATTCGAATTGATGCCAAGCATGACATCGGTAACGGACTGTGCCGAAATGCTCTTCAAGACGCTACCACCACCATCCGCCGACAACACCACCGTCTGCATGCGTATCGGTGAATCGCCGCGTCCGGCTTCATCGATGACTTCCTGAAATTTATCGTGCGCGATGATGTTCAATCTATCCACCTCGACCACACCCGTCTTGCGCCCATAGGGCAAGCGCAAACCGCGACCGATGGACTGCTCTATCAGCGTGCGGGCATTAGCGGCGCGTAACGGAACGATGGTGTAAAGATTGGTCACGTCCCAGCCTTCCTTCAGCATATTCACGTGAATCACAATCTCGGTTGGCTCGTCGTAACTCTCCACCGCCAACAAACGCCGAATCATTTCTTCTTCATCCGCGCCGGTGCGACTCGAATCCACCTGTATCACTTTGCCTTTGTAGCGACCGGCAAAAAAACCGTCGGAGGTAATCGTCGTCACCAACGCCGCAGCATGTGTCGTATCCCGCGCAATCACCAACATAAAAGGCTTCACCAGCTTTTCGTTGGTCTGTCGCGAGTAGGTCAGCAAATGAACTTTGGTTTCCTCGTGCACGCGAATGCCGTCTTGTAGCTTGATAGTCTCCAGCGCGCCCGCACTATGCGCACTCGGGACAAAATTTTCCTGGGTCACTACCGCCGGTTCTTTGACAAAACCATCTTCAATCGCACGTGCCAATGGGTAATCCATCACCACGTTCTTGAACGGTGTGGTTTTTCCACCAGTCCCTTCAACAAAAGGCGTCGCCGTCAATTCAAGCCCCAGCAAAGGCCGCAATTCGTTCAAAGCGCGAATGCCTGCACTGGCGCGGTAGCGGTGCGATTCATCCATGATCAAGACCAAATCATCCAGGCTCGCCAAATATTCAAAATAGCTTTGGCCGAGATATTCCGACAGCCGCTTGATCTTCGGCAACTTGCCGCCGCGCACCTCCGAATTGATTTTCGAGATGTTGAAAATATTCACCTCGATGCCGCCAAGTAAACTCAAACTGCCACGCTGCTCATAGTTATCGCCAGTGATTACTTCGGGCACCGTGCTGGCAAATTCGGCGATTCCTTTGAACACATACTTTGGTGAGTTCGGCGAGAAATCGCCAATCAGCTTGTCGTAGATCGTCAGGTTAGGCGCCAGCACAAAAAAATGCCGGTAGCCGTAGGCTGCATGCAAGTAACTGATAAACGCGCCCATCAGTCGCGTTTTGCCCACGCCTGTCGCCAACGCGAAACACAGCGACGGAAAATCACGCTCGAAATCGGTCAATGTCGGAAACTGCGCCTGAAGCGCTTCTTGCATCGCCTTTAATTCCCCGGCCGACCGTGCCTTCGCATCGCGCAAACTCGGCACACCGTCTATCGCACCATGCAGCCGTCGCAAACTGTCCGCCTGCGGCGCGCGCAGGCTCAGGCGGCCACTGATGGAGCGAACGATGTGGTCCAGACTCATGCCTTGCCTTGTTGGCGAAGCGTAGCGGCGGTCACCCGAACAATCCTCTTGTCCTGCACCATGACAATCGCCGTATCGGTCTGCACCGCTGCCTTGCGTGCCATGACAGCCGCGCGTTTCATTGCAGCGACCGAGGTAACGAGATCCTTGTTTTTTGCCTTGCCAAGCTCGTGCCGTGTCATTACTGCTCTCCCCACTCAATCATTACGGGTTCGTCGCCCGAGTTGTCGTACAACGCCCAGTCATCCACCACCATGCGGTAGCGATGATCAAAGTTTTCTTTGCCAGTCGCAAAACGCCGCCGAATCACATCTTCCGGAATATTGTGCCCACCCTGCCGCACTCTTTCGGCAACGCGTGCGATGGCGAATTCGGCAGAAGGAAGGGCGAGAAAAAACAGGCTGACGTGATAACCAAGCCGTTGCCATTCGCGGATATGGCGCAGATACGCTATGCCCGAAAGCGTAGTTTCAAAGGCGAAGCTCTCGCCCTTGGCTGCGCAAGCCGCGATCTCTTGCAACATCACGCGTCCTGCCTTGACTGCCGCCAACTCCGGCGCAAACGGCGACAAACCGACGGCAATCAGATCGGCGTTAATGAAATGCGGACACTGTGCCTCTTCAGGCAGGAAGGCACGGGCGAAGGTGGTTTTCCCCGCTCCGTTTGGACCAGCGATGATGATGATTTTCTTGCTCATTCGCTGCC
>JANYAW010000378.1 GCA_025361105.1 Rhodocyclaceae bacterium
AAATTGCACCCGGTCTGAATTTGGTCGTGGATTATGGGTGGCTGACGGTGATCGCCGCACCTTTGTTCTGGGTTCTAGGCGCAATCCATACGATGCTTGGCAATTGGGGATGGTCAATTATTGGTTTGACGGTTTTGATTAAATTGGCGTTCTTCCCCTTGTCTGCTGCTAGTTATAAGTCTATGGCAAAAATGCGCATACTTACGCCAAAGCTAACCAAGCTCAAGGAAACTTTTGGTGATGACAAGCAGCGCCTGAATCAAGAAATGATGGAGATGTACAAAAAGGAAAAGGTGAATCCGCTGGGCGGATGTTTGCCGGTGTTGGTGCAAATTCCTGTGTTTATTGCGCTCTACTGGGTGCTATTGGGAACGGTGGAGATGCGTGGGGCACCTTGGGTACTTTGGATTACCGATTTATCTGCCCCAGATACATTATTTGGAACGTTACCATTTATCCATGTACCGGTTGGTCCGTTGCCACTAATTATGGGTGCGACGATGTTGGTTCAAACTCGGTTAAACCCTGCGCCGGCTGACCCTATTCAAGCCAAAATCATGTGGCTGATGCCGATAGTCTTTACCTTTATGTTCCTGGGTTTCCCAGCTGGTCTGGTGCTGTATTGGGTCGTCAATAATCTCTTGTCAATTGGCCAGCAGTGGCAGATCACGCGCATGATCGAGGGTTCAGCGAAAAAATAGCGCCTTGGCATAGGGCTTGGTGATGCGATGCCTAAAACTTTGGATTCAATGGTGTTGCCTTCAAGTGACGTAATCGCGGCGATTGCGACAGCGCCTGGCGTAGGTGGCATTGGGGTTGTCCGTATATCCGGGCCGACGCTGGCAAACCTTGCTGAGCAATTGGCAGGCAAATTGCCGCTAGCACGGCGTGTCACCAGCACCAACTGGCGTGCCTCCGATGGAGCGGTCATAGATCAAGGACTAATGATCTATTTTCCGGCGCCACACTCTTTCACCGGCGAAGATGTTCTCGAACTCCACGGCCATGGCGGACCGGTGGTGATGCAAATGTTGCTGGCGCGCGCAATCGAGTTGGGTTCACGTCTCGCCCAGCCTGGCGAGTTCACCCGCCGTGCATTTCTTAATGACAAGATGGATTTGGCGCAGGCCGAAGCGGTCGCCGATCTAATATCGGCAACGACGGCAGCCGCTGCTCGTTCGGCCGTTCGGTCTCTATCAGGTGAATTTTCGGCATCGGTTCATTCGTTGACTAAACAAGTAACTGAGCTGCGAATGCTGATTGAGGCAACACTGGATTTTCCCGACGAGGAAATCGACGTGATATCGGACACCAACGCCGTGCAGCGCTTGACCGAGGCGCAGGAAAATCTGAATCGCCTTTTGTTTCGCGCAAAGCAGGGAAGCGTGCTGCGCTCGGGGCTGCGTGTCGTGCTGGTTGGGCTTCCTAACGTAGGCAAGTCCTCACTTTTAAATGGTTTAGCAGGGGAAGATAGCGCGCTGGTGACTGAAATCGCCGGAACCACGCGCGATGCAATCAAGGAAACTATACAAGTCGAGGGCATTCCTTTACATATCATCGATACTGCTGGGTTGCGCGAAAGTGATGATCCGGTGGAGCAGCTTGGCATTGCTCGTACGTGGCGCGAGATTGAACGTGCCGATGTCGTCTTGCAGATGGTCGATGCCCGGCACGGCTTGACCACGGCCGACGAGGAAATTGCGCGGCGACTACCGGCTGAAATCGAAAGAATTATTGTGGCCAACAAGGTGGATTTGACCGCGAGCTTACCGCACCGAGATGAAATCGCAGGACGAGTTCATCTGTGCTTGTCGGCGCAGACAGGCGCAGGCCTCAACCTATTACATGACGAATTGTTGCGCGTTGCTGGTTGGGCGGGAAATAGTGAAGATGTAATCCTGGCGCGCGAACGGCATCTTGTTGCGCTCCGTTTGGCATCTGAAAAGTTGGCCTGTGCACGGCAAGGACTCGGGCAGCTTGAATTTTGTGCCGAAGAGCTCCGGCTCGCACAGCGAGCATTATCTGAAATCACCGGAGCGTTTTCAGCTGATGATTTGTTGGGTGAGATTTTTTCCCGATTTTGTATTGGCAAATAGCCAATGTTTGAAACTGTCGATTTTGTCTTGCTAGGATTCGCCGCATTACTGGCTGGCTTTATTGATGCAGTTGCTGGCGGTGGTGGGCTGATACAAGTGCCGGCGCTATTCACTGCATTGCCATCACAGACGCCGGCGACATTGTTTGGCACCAACAAGCTTTCCAGTATTTTTGGCACGGGAAGCGCGACTTGGCGTTACGCAAGACAGATTGAAATTTGCTGGCGCATTGCCA
>JANYAW010000382.1 GCA_025361105.1 Rhodocyclaceae bacterium
CGACAGCGCACTAATCGCTCCGCTGCGCCGTGCGTTTTATGTTGAGGGCGATGACGCTGGCAAGCACCTCATCGCGTGGCTGCATCGGTATGTGGTGCGGGTACAGCGCGATGCTGAAAACCCAGCGACACGACGCGAACGGATGAACCGCGCCAATCCAAAATACGTCGCCAGAAATTATCTCGCACAGCTTGCCATTGATGCCTTGGTTGAAAGCGATGCATCAGTCATCAATAGACTCGTCACCGTACTGCAAAAACCCTACGACGAACAACCGGAACACGATGAACTCGCCGCCCGTCGCCCCGAATGGGCAAGGCACAAGGCCGGATGTTCGGCACTGTCGTGTAGTTCATAGAAAGCCAAAAATGGAAGCCATACTCATCAAAATCACCGGTATGAAAAACGAAGACGATGTGCGCACCGTCGCCAATGCGATTCAGGATTTGCCGCACATTGGTCAGATCGAAGTCTCGCTGGAACGTGGCGAAGCTAGTGTTGAATTCGGTCGCTTCATCGGCGCGGAAGATATCTTGCGCATCATCGAGGATGCGGGATTTCCGGCGACAGCTGAGTGATTGCTCGCCAGCTGCTGCTGAAGCTGAAACGAACCGTCTATCAGCAGACAAATCAACCGTCATGAAACCGATGATATTTGCCACTTTTTGACCACGGCATAAATCGCTGGAATCACGGCCAAGGTGAGCACGGTCGACGAAATCATCCCGCCGATCATCGGTGCCGCGATGCGGCTCATCACTTCCGAACCCGTGCCGCTACCCCACATAATCGGTAACAGACCAGCCATGATCGCCACCACTGTCATCATCTTCGGCCGCACCCGTCCAACCGCGCCGTCCATCACCGCTTGATAAAGGTCGTCGACGCCCGGTTCGCGCCCGTCAGCGCGGCACTGTGTTTTGACCGCTGACCACGCATGATCCAGATAAATCAACATAATCACCCCGGTTTCCGCAGCGACCCCTGCCAGAGCGATAAAGCCAACGACGACCGCCACCGACAGGTTGTAGTTGAGCAACCACATCAGCCAAATTCCCCCGACCAACGCAAAGGGCACGGACAGCATCACGATCAGGGTTTCGGTCAGCCGTTTGAAATTCAGGTACAGCAACAAGAAAATGGACAGTAACGTGACCGGAATCACAATCTTCATTTTCTCTATCGCCCGCTCCATGTATTCAAATTGCCCGCTCCAGGTCACGTAGTAGCCGGGCGGGAACTTGATCTTCGCCGCTACCGCCTGTTTCGCATCAGCCACATAGCCGCCGATGTCGCGGTTACGGATGTCAACGAAGATGTAGGCCGAGAGCAAAGCGTTCTCGGTGCGTATCCCCGGCGTGCCTTTGGCGACTTCAACCTTTGCCAACTGCCCCAGCGGAATCATCGCGCCACTCATGGTCGGAACCAGCACTTCGCGGGCAATCTGCTGAGGATCGGAGCGCAATTCGCGCGGGTAACGAACGCTGACGCCAAAACGCTCCCGTCCCTCGACGGTGGTGGTTACCATTTCGCCGCCCAGCGCCGTGCCAATCACATCCTGCAAGTCGCCAATAGCCAAACCATAGCGCGCCAGTTGCTCGCGGTCCGGGGTGATGTTGAGATAGAAACCGCCGGTGATGCGCTCGGCAAAGGCGCTGGTGGTGCCGGGAACGGTCTTCACTACCGCCTCGATTTCCTTGGCCAGTTTTTCCATCTCGCCCAGATCCTTGCCAAAAACTTTGATGCCGATCGGTGTGCGAATGCCGGTGGACAGCATGTCGATCCTTGCCTTGATCGGCATGGTCCAGGAATTCGCCACGCCGGGAAACTGCAGCGCCGTGTCGAGCTCGGCAATCAACTTATCGGTGGTCATGCCGGACCGCCATTCGGAATCCGGTTTGAGGTTGATCACAGTCTCGAACATTTCGGTTGGCGCAGGGTCGGTCGCGGTATTCGCGCGGCCGGCCTTGCCATAAACAGAGGCAACCTCTGGAAAGCGTTTGATGATCTTGTTTTGCGTCTGCAATAACTCGGCCGCCTTGGTGATCGACATGCCCGGCAATGAGGCCGGCATATAGAGCAAGGTGCCTTCGTTGAGGGTCGGCATGAATTCGGAGCCAAGCTTGGACGCGGGATAGGCGGAAATGCCTAGCACCACCACGGCGACGGCGATGGTCATTTTTTTCCAGCGCATCACGCCAGCGATGATCGGTCGATACGTCCAGATCAAAAAGCGATTCACCGGATTTTTGGCTTCCGGCATGATTTTGCCGCGAATGAACAACAGCATCAGCACCGGTACCAGGGTGACCGAAAGCATTGCCGCGCCAGCCATCGCAAAGGTTTTGGTGTAGGCCAGCGGCGAAAACAATCGCCCTTCCTGACCCTCCAGACTAAATACCGGTAGAAAGGAAACCGTGATGATCAACAGCGAAAAGAATAGCGCCGAGCCGACCTCCTTGCACGCCGCGATTATCGCCTCAACACGATCGCTGCTCGAGTGCTCATCGGGCAGATGCTCCAGGTGTTTATGCGCGTTTTCAATCATCACGATGGCGGCGTCGATCATCGCGCCAATGGCGATGGCGATACCGCCCAGGCTCATGAGATTGGAGTTCATCCCCAGCGAGCGCATGGCGATAAAGGCGATCAGGATGCCCACTGGCAGCATCAAGATCGCCACCAGAGCGCTGCGGAAATGAAGCAGGAAGACGACGCAGACCAAGGCGACGATCAGCGACTCTTCCAACAGCGTCCGTTTCAGATTCTCGATCGCGCGATGGATCAGTTCAGAACGGTCATACACCGTTTCCACGGTGACACCTTCGGGCAAACCGGGACCAATCTCGGCAATCCTGGCCTTGATGTTCTGGATTACTTCCAGCGCGTTCTGACCATAGCGCGCCATCACGATACCCGACACCACTTCGCCCTCACCGTTGAGTTCGGTGAGGCCGCGCCGCTCGTCCGGTGCCAGTTCGACGCGAGCGATATCTCGTATCAACACTGGCGTGCCCTTTTCACTTTTTACGACCAGCATTTCGATGTCGCTACGGCCGCGCAAATAGCCCTTGCCGCGCACCATGTACTCGGTCTCGGCCATCTCGACAACACGGCCACCCACATCGCGGTTGGAGTCGCGAATCACTTGGGCAACCTTCATCAGCGGGATGCCATAGGCGCGCAACTTCACCGGGTCGACGGTGACCTGATAGGTTTGGACAAAGCCGCCAATCGAAGCAACTTCGGCCACGCCATGTGCCTTGGCGAGCTGGTAGCGAACGTACCAATCCTGAACGGTGCGCAACTCGGCCAGCGTTTTGTCCCTGGCCAGGAGCGCATATTGATAAACCCAGCCAACGCCGGTCGCATCCGGGCCGATCTGTGGCGTTACGCCCTTGGGCATCCGCCCGGAGGCAAAATTGAGATATTCGAGGACTCGCGATCGGGCCCAATAGATGTCCGTGTTGTCCTCAAAAATAATATAGACAAAGGACGCACCGAAGAACGAGAACCCGCGTACCACCTTGGACTTCGGCACCGACAGCATGGCAGTGGTCAGTGGGTAGGTGACTTGATCTTCGACGACTTGTGGCGCCTGTCCGGGGTATTCGGTGTAGAGGATGACTTGAACATCCGACAGATCGGGTAAGGCATCGATCGGGGTTCTTAGAACCGCAAAAACGCCCCAGAGGGTAATGAACAGCGTGGCGAGCAAAACGAGAAAGCGATTCCTCGCCGACCAGTCAATGATGTGGCTAAGCATGGCGTTCCCCGCTTCAGTGGCCGGCGTGCGCTGCCGGAGCAACGACGACCGGCGCAGTGGCTGCTACGTCGGGCTGAACGCCCGCTGGCTGGCCAAAGCCGCTAATGGCAGCGCGCAGATTGCTTTCGGCGTCGATCAAGAAGTTGGCCGCAACCACCACCGACTCGCCTTCCTTCACCCCCTGAGTCACCGCGACATAGCTATCGGTGCGCGCACCAAGCGTAACCTCTCGTGGCTCGAAGCGACCCTCACCGACTTGCACCAGCACGATGCGCCGTGTGCCGCTGTCGATCATCGCCGAAATCGGCACGGTGACTACTTTGATATTCGCACCGACGGATAGTTCGAGCTCAGCAAACATACCGGGCTTGAGCAGCAGTCCCGGATTAGCCAGCTCCACCCTCACCGGGATAGTTCGCGTCTCGGCCTTCAGCATCGGGTAAACATAACTGATTGCCCCTTTGAAAACCTTGTCCGGGTAAGCGTTGATTTTGACGGTCGCGACAGCGCCGACCTTGACCAGACCAATGTCTTGCTCGAACACATCAGCGACGACCCACACCGCCGATAAATCAGCAATCTGATAGAGCGCTTCGCCCGGCATAAAGCGCATGCCTTGCAGCGCCTTTTTTTCGGTCACGATGCCATTCACAGGGGAACGAAAGGTCAGCGTGTGCTTGGTCTCACCGGACTCGCCTAGCGCGGTTACCTGCGCATCCGAAACATCCCAGTTCTTCAGCCGCAGTAAACTAGCTTCGGCCAGTTGCTGCATCCCGGCGTGCGCTTCGCTACCCGCATCCTTGAGCGAGCGCACCCCTTGCGTGGCGATGTTGTATTCGCGCTGCGCAGAGACCAACTCCGGGCTATAGACCTCAAATAACGGCTGGCCTTTGGCCACCGGTTGGCCGGTAGCGTTGATGTGCAAGCGCTCGATATAGCCTTCAAACTTGGGTGAGATGGTATAGGTGCGCCGCTCATCCGGCTCGATACGGCCAGCAGCACGGACCGTCCGGTCGAGCGAGCGCAAGCTGGCAAGCTCAGTTCTGACACCAAGTTTCTGTACTTTCTCGGTGCTGATCTTGATCTGGTTGGCGGGTTTCGGCGAATCGGCCGGCACCTCGTCTTTGTCGCTGTCGAACACTGCGACGTATTCCATCCCCATAGCGTCCTTTTTGGGCACCGGCGACGTATCGGCGAGACCCATGGGATTGCGATAGAACAAAATTTTCTTCGCCGGTGCTTGACTTGCGCTGCTTGCCACCGCCGCCACCGGCGGCTGGGAGCGTTGGCCTCCCCAGTAACCGGCACCCGCAGCAATGCCAAGCGCGGATATCACCGCCAAACTAGTTTTCGAATTCATAGATCTTCCCCTACCAAACGTTCGATTTCTGCGAGGCGGAGCTGCGCCTCTAGTTGTGCTTTCAGCCTGTCCTGGCGCGCTTTGCGAATTTGTCGTTGGGCTTCGAGCAGGGTGGCAAAATCAGCGCGGCCATTTTCGTAAGCCGCCAACGCGGATTGAAAGCCCGCCTCGGCCTGCGGCAGATAGCTGGTTTGTACCAACTGTTCCGTTTGCCGCGCTGCTTCGATACCGGCGAGACTTTCCGAGAGGTCGGTAAGTAACTGATTAGCCGTCGCCTGCTGGCGTGCTCGTGCCGCTGACCACATCGCCTCGGCCTCTCGCTCTTGCGCCCGGCGCGATCCCTGTTGCAGGGGAATATTCATTTCCAGCATCAGATTCCATGTTTCCACCCGGCCGCCCATTTGCACTGGCGTAACACCTACTGAAAAATCCGGAAAGCGATTACGGTAGGTCAGTTCGCGGGACTTATCGGCAGCCCGCGTGCGCGCGTTGTCGCCTTGCAGTTGCGGATTGCGCTCCAAAACACGTGGCTCAAGCGCCGCGTAGTCAAGTACCACAGGTGGTGGAAGCGGCCGCAGGGCTTGCGGTTCGGCCAGCGATGCCTGTGCCTTGCGTGCCAGCAACGCGTTAATTCTGGACTGCAGTTGACGCTTGTCATTGTTCAAACCGATAAGCTCGCCGCGCATGCCGGTTTGGTCGATCTGGGCGCGAATCACATCCTGCTGTAACGCTAACCCGCTGGAATAGCGGGAACGCACCAGCTGCTCGAGACGCGTCATCAGATCGAGCAGCTCGCCAGTCAGCGTAAGGTTTCCTGCCGTGTAGTAATACTGGGCGTAAGCCGCCTTGAGCTTGGCCGCCAGTTCGTTCCAGGTTTTTGTCACGGCGCTTTTCGCCTGCTCGGCATCTGCGCTTGCGACTTCGCGCTTCAGGTCACGTTTGCCCCAGAACGGCAATGCTTGAATCACGCTGTATTTGGTCTCGCCAACCCGTGCCGGGAGAATGCTCGGTGAGGAATTGCTCGCCACACCGTTCATCCCAACACTGTAATTGTTGATGTTCTCCAACTCGATCCGCAAGATCGGATCAGGCAATGCGCCAGCCGACTCCACCCGCTGCAAAGCAGCTTCGGCATCGTGGCGCATGGCCGCAAATTCGGGATTGTGCTGGCGTGCGTAAGCCAACAAACTTTGCAGCGAATTGCCGGGAATGGATTCCTGCGCGGCGGCATTGCCACAGACAAACACCATTACCAAAGCCAATAGGTGGGAACATGCCACCGTGCGAACGGTGATTGAAATCTTCATCGAAAACCTCCTGCTGTTATTCCGTTGAATTACGAGCCGAGGCAGACGCCACGGCCCGGATCAGCAGTGGCGGGGCGGGCGGGGTAGAGGCTTGGTGATGAAGCTCAGCTCAGTTGGTGCTGGTGACACGCCGTGTTGGTCGGCACCCGGCAATGTGTCAGTGCCAATTATTGAGGACGAGATCATGAGCGACGCGGCGAGATGACAATCGCCGCACGAATTGCACGAATGATCCGCGCATGGCGCTTGCTCCTCATTTGCTTCGGCGAAATCTGAGTGATCGAACGCGTGTCCGTCCAACAGCAGTATTTCAGCGCAGCACGGCATCATTTGCGGTACGGGCATAACTACCGCCGCTACCGTATGAACGGGTAACAATAGCGCAGCAAAGCAGAGGATGAAAATTCGCAATAGACGCATAGCAGGGCGATTTTATGTCGCGCGGCGGGCAATTACTTGCTCTATGTCAACGCTGTGGCAGATACCATCTACCGACATCCCACCTTCCGCGATCTGTTTCAGTATCGTCTCCAGATCTACTTTGAATCGGAACGACGTCGCAAACGCAGGGCGTTACCAATCACCGATACCGAGCTGAAGCTCATTGCCAGCGCGGCAATCAGCGGCGACAGCAACCAACCAGTTAGCGGATACAGCACTCCGGCAGCAACCGGGATCCCCATCGCATTGTAGAGAAAGGCAAACATCAAGTTTTGCTTCATGTTGGCAACGGTGTCTTCGGACAGGCTCCGTGCTACCGCGATACCGCGCAGATCACCTTTGACCAATGTCACTTGGGCGCTGTTCATCGCCACATCGGTGCCCGTTCCCATCGCGATTCCAACATCTGCTTTCGCGAGTGCCGGTGCGTCGTTGATGCCGTCACCGGCCATCGCCACCACACAACCTTCATTTTGCAAACGCTCAACCAGTGCCAGCTTGTCGGCTGGTTTGACTTCACCATAAACTTCATCAATGTTCAGGCGCGTACCGACCGCTCTGGCAGTAGTGAGTCCATCGCCGGTCGCCATGACGATGCGCAGCCCAGCAGTCTTGAGCGCCGTCAGTGCATCAAGCGTGGTGCTCTTGATCGGGTCTGATACTGCTAGCAGTCCGGCCAATTGCCCATCAACGGCCAGATACATCACACTAGCACCCTCCGCGCGCAGGGCTTCGGCCTCGGCGACGGGATTGGCGAACGGCACGCCAAGCTCCTGCATCAGTGCTGTATTGCCGAGTGCCACTTGTCGTCCTGCAACTTGCCCCTGCACGCCGATGCCGGAAGCTGATTCAAAGTTGTCCGGCTTGTCCAGTGTCAACCCACGATCTCGCGCAGCGCGCACGATGGCATCTGCCAACGGATGCTCGCTACCCTGATCCAAGCTCGCGGCCAATCGCAACACTTCGGCTTCGGTTATCCCGGCAGTTGCTATGGCACGGTTAAAGCTTGGGCGGCCTTCGGTCAATGTGCCTGTCTTGTCGACGATCAGCGTATCGACCTTGCGCAGATTCTCGATTGCCGCCGCGTCGCGAAACAGCACGCCTTGAGTTGCGCCACGCCCGGTGGCAACCATGATAGACATCGGTGTGGCCAAGCCCAGCGCACAGGGGCAGGCAATAATCAACACCGCAACCGCGTTGATCAAGCCATAAACCCAGCTCGGTGCTGGCCCAAAGAAGCCCCAACCGAAAAAGGTCAGCAGAGCAATGGCGACAACGCTGACCACGAAGTAACCCGCCACCACGTCGGCCATGCGTTGCATCGGCGCGCGCGAGCGCTGCGCCTGCGCCACCATTTGCACGATCTGCGCCAGCACGGTAGCTGAGCCGACTTTCTCAGAGCGCATCACCAACGCGCCACTGGTGTTGAGTGTGGCCCCGATCAGTTGGTCGCTCACGCGCTTGCTGACCGGCATTGGTTCTCCCGTCAGCATCGATTCATCCACGGCGCTGCTACCTTCGACCACGACACCGTCCACAGGCACTTTTTCACCTGGCCGAACGCGTAGCAAATCGCCGACATGAACATTGCTCAACGGTACGTCCTCATCAACGCCATCGGCGCGGATTCGACGGGCAGTTTTGGGTGCGAGGCCAAGCAGCGATTTAATCGCTGCCGAGGTTTGCGACCGCGCTTTTAATTCCAAAACTTGTCCCAGCAAGGTCAGCGAGATAATCACCGCGGCCGCCTCAAAATAGACAGCAACGCGACCCATCGACATGAATGAATCCGGAAACGCCTGTGGCGCGACAGTTGCCACTACGCTATAGATGAAAGCGGCACCGGTGCCGAGTCCGATCAGCGTCCACATGTTCGGACTACGATTGACTACCGACTGCCAGCCGCGCGTGAAGAAAGGCCAACCGGCCCAAAGCACGATTGGTGAAGCCATGACCAGTTCGAGCCAACTCTGGACCGCCATGTCGATCCATTGCAAACGATGGCCGAACATCGCCAATAAAAAGACAATCCCGGTGAACGGCAACGTCCGCCAGAAGCGCCGCTGAAAATCCTGCAGTTCGGGGTTGTCATCGTCGTCGACGATCGGTAATTCCGGCTCCAATGTCATGCCACATTTCGGGCAGTTGCCGGGATGATCCTGCCGAATTTCCGGGTGCATCGGACAGGTGTAAATGTTGCCTGAGGGCGCGGCTTGCGGTTGCGGTCGTTCCGTTTGTTCGGTCATGAACAGACTGGGATTGGCGCCGAATTTCGTCTGACATTTCGCGCTACAGAAATAATAGAGTCGTCCCGCATGTTCAATCTTGTGCACGGACTGCCTCGTGACATTCATACCGCACACCGGATCTTTCATTGTCGGCGATTCGTGGTTCGCGTGTTCGTGCGAATTTTCCGGATTTTCCAAATGTGTCGTGTGCGTTTGATCATCCATGAATTGTCTGTGAGCTATGAGTTGTTGCCGATTTTGGTGACTGGCGCTGTCTTGCCAAGCGCCGGGAAGAACCTCGGTGTACGCTGAATGTAACGATGATAACCGTTACCGAATTGGGCGCGCATTTCCGATTCTTCCGTCACTGCCAGGCGCCTGTACATGACTAGCAGCAGTGGAAACATCACCAACGTGAGGAGCGTTGGCCACTGCAACAGGAACCCAAACAGTATCAGTACAAACGCCACATATTGCGGATGCCGAATCCTTGTGTAAGGCCCGGCCGTCGCCAGTCGACCACTGCGCTGTGCGTGATACAAAACATTCCACGCACTCGAGAGCAGGTAGAAGCCGTAACCCAGAAAAACATAGCTGGCGACATGTAGAACACTGAAATGCGGATCACCCTTCTCGCCCAACAGGGTCGACCAGAGGTGGCCGGAATTGTGTGACAGGATATCGAGATTCGGATAGCGGGTTTGTAGCCATCCAGAGAGCAGGTAGATGGTCAATGGAAATCCATACATTTCGGCAAACAAGGCCACGATAAACGCCGAGAACGCGCTGAAGGTTCGCCAGTCACGCGGGGTGGCAGGCTTAAAGAAACTGAACGCGAACATGATAAAAATTGCCGAATTGAAAATGACCAATAGCCATAACCCATAGGCGGGTGCATTTGGGGTCATGATCGGTCTCCGCTGTTTGTTTGATTCAGATTTTCAGAGGCAGTGCTTTTCCCGTGACCCTCGTGGTGCGGGTCGTGACCATCATGGCCGTGGTGCATGAACAAATGCATCAGCGGGCATGCCGCCAGCAATAGAAATGGCAAAGCGCCGACGACATGCGCCAAGTGCTCTGTGAGCAGAAAATATGCCGCAACTGCTCCGATTACCAACCAGCCGATTGAGTAACGGGAACCCCAGAAGGGTGGCGGGATATCCTTGTCGATATGCGATTCATGCATCTTCTTGTCTCCAGCTGCCTAGGACGGTTACCGCCCAAGGCGATTAAACAACCAGGAAAAAAATACGCCTGCACCGAGTGCCCAGATACTTAGCACGACGAGCGCGACCAGAAATCCGGACGCAGAAAACTGAGGCGAATTTGCCATCGTACTAAAGTCCATTCCGTGAAACAGACTGTTCATAAAGCTGAGGAAAGCAGTTGGTGCCAGAACCCATAGCAGAGTGCAAAAGGTATAAAAAGCCGCCGTGGTGCCAGCGAGTGCGATTCCAGCTCGCAGAGGTTTTTTATCCATTTTCGTTCTCCTTCATATCACGTCAATCGAGAGACGCTTGAATCAACACTACGAACTCTATGCTCGGGACGCTGACCCGAACATGACGCGGAGATTACATTTACGTAAGTATCCACGCGGAGCCGGAATTGCGGGACTGCCATTTCCGACATTTCTGTCACGCGGTCTCGCTGACAAATTTGTAATCCTCGGGTCATGTTGCTGACATGCCGTCACATTCAGACTCCATTTCGTCCGTCGTCTGGGGACAAAAATCTGCACACTAAACATTTAGGAGAAATCGTTATGAAGCTTAAACTCATACTTTCTACCGGCATCTTGGCCGCAATCGTTGTGCTGTCTACCGGAGCGCACGCAGCCGATAGTGCAGCTGGCACTTCTGCCGTCGAAGTTTCAGTACCACCGGCGAAGGTGATAAAGCCCCATTCGCATGCCGAAGAAAAGACGGGGTTACCGACTCAAATTCACGAGCCAAAAGAAGGGTCAACGACCGCCGTGCCAAGCGCCGCCGACAAGAAGAAGCTTCACCTGCATCCACGTGATGGCAAGTGAGTTGTAACAAAGCAACCACTTTTGTCGGTCACACCCAATTCTTTAACTAGTGTAAGTGCCGTGACCGCATTACTTCGCAACAAATGAAATCGGCGTATACCAACCGTTCAGCGCTCTTGTCCGACCTCGGAGGGGTGCGCTCCCGGTCTACAACAGCGAACAACGGTACATCGTCAATCAGGCACAAGGTGATCCTGTCGAATTTGTAATCGGCAGGCTACATTGCAGTCAGCATCGGCGCCACAAAATCAAACAATCATCACCTGTTTACGGGGTCCATCATGCGCATCATCTTGACTTCCATTGTTGCTGGAGTTGCTCTTTTGAACCTGACGGCATGTACAACAGCAGCACCAGTCAGGGAAATGTCTGAGGTCGTCGTCACGGCCTCGACCGTGACCGAGCATACCCAGATTGCCGACTACTATGCACAGAAAGCCGCAAGCTACGAAGCCGAGGCGAGCGTGCATAAAAGGATGGCGATTTCATATGCTGGCTCGTCGAAAGGGCAAGGTAACTTGATGGCCGCTCACTGCAATTCACTGCAGCAAAAGTTTGTTGATTCCGCAAAAGAAGCGCGAAATCTTGAAAAAGCGCATCGCGAATTGGCGCGCGCTTCAGGAGGGTAACGGGTGAACTTGAAGCGTAGTCCTGATAAGGACTGGATTACGTTCTCGCAGGCGGACCAAATTTTTATGTTGCACAGAGTTGGCAGCGCTTGGTTAAGAGTGCGGGCACTGGAAGCAGCGATCGATCACCTAGGCTAATTGCAAAGTAGGGCCGCAACCCACAAGTGAGTCGCGGCCTAATTTGTTGCTTTGGCAACCGCCGCCTAGTGACCGCCCTTATGCCCTTCCTTGAGCAATCCACTCATGCGTGCGACTTCGTCACTATTCATAATGAACTTCTTGCCGTCCTTGGTTTCCATCGATGTACCCACTGACATGCGGACAGCACGGCCATTTTTGTCCTCCATAGCCATCTTGCCGTCCTTGAACACATAGAGTGTTACACCATCCTTGAGTTCAATGACATCTTTGGCAGCGGCACGAGCGGCATCACTGGCGATTGCGGAAGCCGTAACCATCGTCATGGCGACTGCTACCAAAAGCGTTTTAAGCATTTTCATTTTCGTTCTCCTTCATTTCACGTTGATCGAACCTACGTGGAGAACTTTAGTGTCGCGGCGCTTACGCAGTGATGACGCGGGGATTACATTCGCGTCAGCTTTCGTGCGCTGTGGCGAATGACGTTCGTTGAGTGGCCCAACGCCATGCAACTAGTGGAACGACAACCCATTGCAGCAGAGGCGCTAGTCCGACCTCAAGCCACGGCACGATTGGCATTGCCGCAGCGTAAGCCCAGTTTTCCAGAGCCAGATTGATCCTTTCACTCAGGGCGGTGTAGGCCAGAGCGAGGCCGATCATAAGCACCACAATTCGTCTCGTCGGCCAATCTTTCCGACACGGGGCGCGGCTCAGGACCAAAGCGCTGATGAGAGCGCCTGCACCGATTACTACATCACCTAAGCTGCAGTGAGCAACGGCGAAGGCGATCTGATCAAGATGCGGGCTTTCCCAAAGCGTGTAGAGCGGAAGTTGTGCGATCTCCCAGACCAAGCTGGTCACGGCCAAGCGCGGTAGATAGCGGAACAGAATGTACCGCCATGATTCTGCATCCTCAGCCCAGATCATTGGGCTGACCGATCATGCAGCGTCTTTGGTCGCACGATAAAGACTTAGCGTGCCAAAAATTGTGCTCAAGCTTTGCTGCTCAGCCACGTCGTTGAATCCGGCGTGCTTGAAAACTTCGATCAGCCAACCGCTCACGTTGTCTTGGGTATTCTCGAAACCATCAAGTAGCTGGATCATAAAAACAAGCCGCGCATCAACAGGTTGGTCCGACGTCCCCAGTCAGCAACATGAAATTCGCCACCTGGTTTAAGCACACGAAACACTTCGTTTGCAGTTCGCTGCTTGTCTGTCAGGGAAAGGTGATGGAAGAACAGACTTGAGAGCACGCGGTTGAAGCTGGCGCTCGCGTAAGGTAGCGAGAAAGAAAATCCTTGGTCCAGCGTCAGGGTTATATCGACATTTCGCGCCTTGGCAGCCGCAATCCGAGCCTGCGCTACGAGGGCGCGCTTAAACGTGCGCTCGCGTGCGGTGCTGCCAACCACAGCATCGTAATATTGCGTGAGTCTGCGAAAGCGCAATGCCGACACATAGCCGGGGGGCAATGGATGATCCATGTCAATTGCTCGGCACAATAACATTGATAGCAGTGACGATAATCGCGCCGCCGGACTTCTCGGCCGAGAACTTAATCTTGTCACCGGCTTTTACGCTATCGAGTATGGCGACGTCTTTGACCTGGAAAACCATAGTCATCCCCGGCATGTCGAGGTTTTTGATTTCGCCGTGTTTGATGGTGATTTTCTTGTTGTCCTTGTCAACTTTCCGGATCTCGCCTTCGGTCATCGCATTGGATGCCGAAGCTAGCTGTGGCGCCGTGGGCTTTTCCTGAGGGGCGTCCGCTGCGAATGTCGCAGTTGCCATAACTTTGCCACCGACGACCACAGCACCCTTCATACCGGCATCGTAGTGACCCGGTTGCAAACAAGCGAAACCTACCTTACCGGCCTTGGTAAAACGCCAAATGATTTCGCCTGTTTTCCCTGGCGATACCGTAACCATATTGGCATCGGCATGTTCCATTTCCGGGCTCTTCTTCATTACTTCGTAATGTTCTTGCAAATCCTTTTCCGTGCCGAGAACCATTTCGTGCTTGAGCTTGCCTGCGTTTCTTACGATGAATTTGATTGTTTCGCCCTTCTTGGCGGTGATGTTCGATGGTGTAAAGCGCATCGCATCTGTCATTTCGATGTTAATAGTTCGCGTTACCGTTGCTGCTTTGCCGGGCATGCCGATAGCTATTTCGTCGCCGTGGTGGCCACCTGAGTGTTCGCCGCTAGCGGTAGCAGTTGAAGCAATTACTAGCGTATTGAGCAGGACAATGAGGCCTGTGATTTTCATAATAATTCCTTGTTGTTTGGATGATCTGACGGTGTACAAAAAGGCCTGAGCAATGATTGCGGCGAATCCGAAGTTCATCTGAATTGTGATCAGCCTTTCCTAACCGGACGCTGACCCCAAAATTACATTTCAGTAAGGATTGCCGCGTAGTGGTGCCATTGGCGCAAAATCTGTAGCCTTCGACGATGTAGTTGATGGCGGCAAAGGTATGGACAGCCAGTGTGCGCAACGCAGCGGAAGTCTGCTGCCCCGTGTTTTGTTGGGTGAGGAAGTCACAAAGAGATGAAAATTCTGGTTGTCGAGGACGAAGTTAAGACGGGAGACTACCTGAAGCAGGGTCTGGTCGAGGCTGGGTTCGTGGTTGACCTAGCGCGAAATGGCGTTGATGGGCTTCACTTTGCGCTGACCGACGCCTATGACTTGGCGATTCTTGATGTAATGCTCCCCGGCATCGATGGCTGGAAAGTGCTTCAAGGTATCCGCAAGGCCGGAAAGGATATTCCTGCGCTGTTTCTTACTGCCCGCGATCAAATTGAGGATCGGGTCAAGGGCTTGGAACTTGGCGCCGACGACTATTTGGTAAAGCCGTTTGCCTTCGCCGAATTGCTGGCCCGGGTCCGGACCTTATTGCGTCGTGGCAACCGCAGCAAGGAACCGGAACTGATGCGAATCGCCAATCTGGAGCTTGATCTGTTGCGTCGCAGGGTCACCCGCAGTGGTCGCCGGATTGACCTCACCGCCAAGGAGTTTTCGCTGCTTGAGCTACTGCTGCGACACCAAGGTGAAGTGCTACCGCGCTCGCTCATCGCCTCACAGATATGGGATATGAACTTCGATAGCGATACCAATGTGATTGAGGTGGCGATTCGTCGCCTGCGTGCCAAAATGGACGATGGCTTCGAGCCAAAGTTGGTTCGTACCGTGCGCGGAATGGGCTACGTGCTAGAGGACGAGCAACGTAGCTAGGCTGAGAAATTTATTGTTCCAAACGGAGATATCACTTCATGCGAAAGCTGAACTTAATAGTAACTGCATCGACGCTGATGCTGACGTTGTTGCCGATCCTCAGTTCTGCCAAAGAACCTGCTCACGTGATCAGCGCTTTCCACGCGGCATTGGCCAGCGGCGATGCCGCCGCCGCAAATGCGCTGCTAGCACCGGAGATCACGATTTATGAATCCGGTTTTGTTGAGCGTTCACGCACTGAATATGCCGGGCATCACCTGCCGGAGGACATCGCCTTCGCCAAAAAATCAACGCGCCGCGTTTTGCAGCACACCGAGCGCAGGGAAGGAAATCTTGCCGTTATTTGGGAGGAAACCGAAACGCTGGCAAAGCTCAAAGGCAAGGACGTAAAGATATTGGGCACAGAAACCAGCTTATTACAAAAAATTGGCGAGTCGTGGACCATTGTTCATGTTCACTGGTCCTCCCGTAAAGAAAAATAGAGCCCGCAGTATCCGCGCAGCTTATGTGTGATTGATCGCAGCACAGGTCAAATGAAATTCCAACGAGCATCCCTTACTTCCCGCTTGACGGCGCTGTTTGCCACAGTATCAACGGTCGTGTTGCTGATGCTTGGCTTACTGGTTAGAAACGAGGTCGAGCAACATTTCGTTGAGCAGGATATGGAACTCATGACCGGGAAGTTGCGGCTCGTTGGGCATCTGCTGGAGCGCTTGCGAGCACCTGCTGATATTCATACATTGTCAGCACAGCTTGACGATTCGCTCGTTGGCCATCACGGTCTCTCCGTAATGGTGCTTGGCGCGGACAATCAAAAGCTCTTTGCTACTGTCGATGCGGAGTTCCCCGCGCCATTGCTGGTCCGCGCGAACGTCAAGCATCCGCCAATTCCGCAGGTATGGACGCAGACGTTTGCTAGTGGTCCGATACCGATGCGCGGCATCGCTACGCTGCTGCCGACTGGCGTCCATGACATGCAACCGCTGCTGGTCGCCGTCGCGGTCGACATCACTCAACACGCGCATTTCATGGCGTCGTTTAAGCGCACGCTCTGGCTGTTTGTTAGTTTTGCCGCCGCCTTAGCCGGTGTCCTTGGGTGGGTGGTGGTACGGCGTAGCCTGGCACCGCTACAAGCCATTCGTAAGAGTGCGGCTGCAATCACAGCTAACCGGCTTGACCATCGCTTGGCAGTGGATGCTGTTCCGGTCGAACTGGCAGCACTAGCAGTGACCATGAACGATATGCTTGCGCGCCTTGAGGAGTCGTTTCGCCGAATGAAAGATTTTTCTGCGGATTTGGCCCACGAACTGCGGACACCAATTACCAATTTGATGACGCAGACCCAAGTGGCGTTGGTCAAAGCACGAACGGCGAGTGAATACCGTGAAGTATTGGCCTCAAACGCCGAGGAGTACGACCGCCTTGCGCGGATGATCAGTGACATCTTATTTCTGGCGCAAGCGGACAATGGCCTCATCGTGCCGAATCGCGAACTGGTGGATCTGGAAACCGAAGTTATCGCTTTGTTTGATTTTTTCGAAGCCATGGCAGCAGAAAAATTCATACTTCTCTCGCTGACCGGCAGCGGTCAGATCCGTGGCGACAAGCTGATGTTGCGCCGAGCATTGGCCAATCTGTTGTCCAACGCAATTCGTCATACCCCCGCACAAGGTAGTATCAAGATCGATATTGACAAGACCACTGTCGGAGCCAAACTGACCATAGCGAATAGTGGCGACGCGATTCCGCCGGAGCACCTACCTCGACTTTTTGATCGTTTCTATCGCGTTGATCAGTCACGCAACAGTCACGCCGACGGTGCCGGCCTCGGGCTGGCAATTACCCGTTCAATTGTTCAGGCTCATGGCGGAGAAATACACGTTAGTTCAGGAGCCAGTGGCGTTATTTTTGAACTACAGTTGGTCTGACCTTTGTAACCAATACTCATTTTTAGGCAACTTGAACGCCGTTGTCACCCCGCGACGCGGAGCCCAAGAAATGCGGAGACTGTAGTTTGCGTGCCAGCAGTGCGTTAATTCGGGATTGCTGCTGACGCTTGTCGTTGTTCAAACCGATAAGCTCACCGCGCATGCCGGTTTGGTCGATCTGGGCGCGAATCACATCCTGTTGCAGGGCCAATCCACCGGCGTAGCGGGATCGCGCCACCTCCTCAAGATGTGTCATCAAGTCGAGCAACTCGCCGGTCAGCGCAAGGTTCCCGGTCGTGTAGTAATACTGGGCGTAGGTCGTCTTGAGCCTGGCTGCCAGTTCGTTCCAGGTTTTTGTCACAGCGCTATTTGCCTGCTCGGCAACCGCTTCCGCAACTTCACGTTTCAGGTCGCGTTTGCCCCAGAAAGGAAAGGCCTGAACCAGGTTGTACTTGGTTTCGCCAACGCGCGCAGGCAGTAGGCTCGGCGACGTATCGGTCGCTGCGCCATTCATGCCAGCACTGTAATTGTTGATGTTCTCCAGCTCGATCCGCAAGATTGGATCAGGCAATGCACTGGCCGATTCCACACGCTACAAAACGGCTTCGGCATCATGGCGCGTCGCGGCGAATTCTGGATTATTCTGGCGCGCATAGATCAACAAACTCTGCAGCGAATTGCCGGGGATGGCTTCTTGCGCGGCAGTGCCGCCGCTGACGCAGGCCATCGCCAATGTCAACAGAGTCGAACGCGCCAATGTACGAAAATTGGGTGAAAACTTCATCGGAAACCTCCTGCTGTTATTCAGTGGAATAACGAGCCGAGGCAGACGCCACGGCTCGGATCAGCAGTGGCGGGGCGGTCGCGGTAGCGGCGTGGTGATAAAGCTTTGCTCAGTTGGTGCTGGTGACACGCCGTGTTCGTCGGAACCCGGCAATGAGTCGTCGCCAAATATTGCAGGTGGCAGCACTAATGAGCTGGCGAGATGGCGATCGCCGCTGTTGCGTGAACCGGCAACAACAAGGCGGAAAAATAGAGGATAAAAATTCGCAAAAAACGCATAGTGGGTTCATTGTATGCCCTGCTGTAGGCAAAGCATTGCGCTAGATCAAGAGAGCGAAAACTGTCTGTCGTCGCAATTTTTTTGTACGCTTCTGCTGCAACAGATCGAGCGTCCATGAAGTAATTTTGCAAGGTTTACAGAAAGTCTAGAGACGCTTGGACTACTCGCCTCTTAAACATCGCAAGCATATTGAATAAACCCGGCGTTGGTTGCTACTTTGTCGTAGAGCAGTCGGCCAGCCGCATTGGTCTCATGCGTGAGCCAATACACTCGACCAATTCCTGCTGCGCGAGCAGTGCCTTTCACAGCCTCAATCAGTGCGCGACCGACGCCACAGCCGCGTAGTGAAGATTGCGTGAACAAATCTTGCAGATAGCAAACCAACGCCATGCGTGAGGTGCTACGGTGAAAAATGCAGTGCGTGATACCGACGATTTCGCCATCAATCTCGGCGACGATGGCAAACATTGGTTCGTTGGGATCCAAAAATCTCGCCCATGTTGCGCGGGTGATTTCATCGGCCAGTGCGGTGTCGCCGTGACGACCATAGAATGCGTTGTAGCCATCCCATAGCGGCTTCCATGCGGCGTAGTCTTGGACTGTTATAGGGCGTGTGGTGATTGTTGTTTTCATGGCATGTCATCCGTGTTTTAACCCGACGCTGAGTATGAGCGAAATATGACCGAAATATGACGCATCAAATCAATTGCGAGATCACGCTGCCAAGCAACTATCGCCCCGCTGACGTGTTGAAATTTCATGCACGCGATGTCACCGGTTTTTCAGAAATTGTCCGTGGTACGCTGATTCAAAAGGGCATCTTGCTTGATGGTGTGCCGACGCTGGCTACGATGCAGCTAGCTAAAAAAAAGGCGCGCTGTTCATTGGCGTTTGATGCGCCAGTCGACATCGATACGCTGGCTTGCAAAACGCTGATGCGGCGTTTGCTCGGGCTGGTGATTGATGCCGACGGTTTTGAGCATGCAATGCAATCGCATCTTGAACTCGGGCCGACAATCCGTGAGCAAACCGGATTGCGTTTGCCGATGGCAGCGAGTGCCTTTGAAGCGCTGATTTGGGCGATCACCGGTCAGCAAATCAATCTCGGTGTGGCGCTGCAATTACGCCGCCGTTTAATCGCACTGGCAGCGGTGCAACACTCATCGGGAATTGCTTGTCATCCCGATGCGCAGGAGGTCGCCAAACTCACTGCTGACCAGCTTGGGGAAGCAAAATTTTCGCGCGCCAAAACGCAGACGATACTCACCGTGAGCCGGATGGTCTGCGCGGGCGAATTACCTTTGGACGAATGGCAACGCGAATCGCAGACCGCCGCGCTCGATGCGCCAATGATTCACGCACGTTTGCTGGCGATTCGCGGCATCGGTCCGTGGACGGCCAACTACACCATGTTGCGCGGCTTTGGCTGGGCCGACGGCTCCTTGCATGGCGATGTCGCGGTGCGAAATTCATTGCAACAAATTTTGCAACAAACTGACAAAGTGTCGATTCCGCAAGCAGAACAATGGCTACTACAATTTTCACCGTGGCGTTCGCTGGTTGCCGCACATCTGTGGGCACGGCTGGCGAAACCAACGTGAAGTCAATTACATCAACTTACAGTCCGACTCCCCTTGAGAATCCGTCGGAACTAAAATTGAGCTTGTTAGTCGTACACTGCTTGAAACGTCCATTTGACGGCGTGTTACCAGCACCAACTGACGGTTTCATGTCCGTCAGTAAACTTTGATGAGGCAAAGATGAAAATTAAATCATCGTTCAAATTTTTACTAAGCGCATTGGCGATTGCTGCGCTATCGTCGGCTGCGTTTGCGCTCGATGCCGGAGCGCCGCGCCTGACGCAGCTCGAACCTTTGCCGCAACAATCGCAAGCAGCACGCTTGGCCGCTGAAGTATTAACGCGCTATCACTACAAAGCCATGCCATTGGATGATGCGATGTCAGAGAAAATTTTTGACCAGTACATCAAGGCGCTGGATCCCGAAAAAATGTTCTTTGTGCAGGCTGATATCGATCAACTTTCTGTCAACCGAACAATTCTCGATGATGCCGTACTAACTGAAAACCTTACCGCGCCGTTCAGTATTTACAACCGTTATACCCAACGCGCGCTGGAGCGCTTTACCTTTGCACGCAGTTTGCTCAAAGGCAAATTCGATTTCGATCAGGACGAATCATTTCAATTCACACGCCGCAAAGCTGATTGGCCAAAAACCGATCTTGAGGTGCAAGACCTTTGGCGCAAGCGCGTCAAGAACGATTGGCTGCGCATCCGACTGGCCGGCAAAGATGACAAGAGCATCATCGCCACGCTGGACAAACGTTACGAGACTACGCTCAAACGCATTGCACGGGCGAAAAGTGAAGACGCTTTTCAAACCTTTATGAATGCCTACACCACGGCGATTGAGCCGCATACCAACTACATGGGGCCGCGTCGCGCTGAGGAATTTGATATTTCGATGCGACTTTCGCTGATCGGTATCGGTGCCACGCTCACTGAGCGCGATGACTACACGACGATACGCGATTTGAGTGTTGGCGGACCAGCGGCTTTGTCCGGCAAACTCAAAATCGGTGATCGGATTATCGCGGTAGGGCAGGGCGAAAACGGCAAGATGGTCGATATTCGTGGCTGGCGGCAAGACGATGCGGTGTCTTTGATTCGCGGCGCATTGGATACCGTGGTGCGGCTGGAAATTTTACCGGCCGATGTTGGCGCGGAAGGCAAAAGCAAACTGGTTTCATTGGTGCGAAAAAAAATCACGCTCGAAGATCAGTCCGCCAAACAAAAAATAATTGCAGTGAAAGATGGCAGTGTCACACGACGCATCGGCGTAATTTCATTGCCCGGGTTTTATGAAGATTTTTCCGCGCGACAAAAAGGTGATCCGAATTTCAAAAGCGCCACGCGCGATGTCGCCCGTTTGCTCGGCGAATTAAAAAAAGAAAATGTCGACAGTGTGCTGCTTGATTTGCGCAACAACGGCGGCGGCTCCTTGAACGAAGCGATTGAACTCACCGGCTTGTTCACCGGTATTGGCCCGGTGGTGCAACAGCGCGATGCCAAGGGCGAACTGATGGTCGGCAAAAACACCAAAGTCGCTGCCGTGTGGAATGGTCCCATGGGCGTGCTGGTCAATCACGGATCAGCATCAGCATCGGAAATTTTCGCCGCCGCGATTCAAGACTATGGCCGCGGCTTGGTCATTGGTACGCAAAGTTTTGGCAAAGGCACGGTGCAAGGCGTGATTGATCTTGATCGGATTGCGCGAAATGACAAACCGAAATTTGGCGAATTGAAACTCACTGTGGCGCAATTTTTTCGTATCAATGGCGGTACCACCCAACTGCGCGGTGTGATGCCGGACATTGTGTTTCCGAGTGTCACCGATCCGGATAATTTTGGTGAACTAAGCTACACCAATGCGTTGCCGTGGGTCGAAGTCAAACCGGCAATCTACTCGCCGACAGGTGACGTGAAAATAGAGCTGCCTGAGTTACTCAAACGCCATCTCGCGCGGACCAAAGTCGACAAGGAATTTCAATATCTCAATGAAGATGTTGCCGAGGTCAAATCGCTGCGTGAAAAAAATCGAATCTCGCTCAACCAAACCGAGCGTCGCAACGAGCAGAAAACTCAAGAGACTCGAGAAGCCGCACGTGAATCAAGACGCAATGCCGACAAGCGGACGCGCAAGGGCGTTGCCGGGGAAAGTGCCGCTGACAAAGCCGCCGCGTCGAAAAAATCGCCGACTCGTGACGATGGTCTACAAGCCGACGAGCGCAGCATTGAGACCCAGCTAGCGGAAGAAAAAGCCGACAAAAATGCCGACGATGTTTTGCTGACCGAAGCCGCACATATCCTTAGCGATGAAATAGACGTACGCGCGACTGCCACCGGCGCACCGCGCTTGCTGGCTGAAGCGAAACCGGCGTCCACTTCGACCACGCCCAACCCTTAATCCTTAGATCGCGAAACCAACATCGATGGAAACTTCCATGAAACTCACAGTTACTCGAATTTCCATCTTGATTTTTTGTGCAAGTTTTCTGGCCGCCTGCAACGAGTCCTCAAAGCTCCCGCCGCTAGGCAGCTTTGGGCCCAAGCCCACGCTGCTCGAACCATCGGCTGGCCCACTGCCCACCATCAACATCGCCAAAGCCACCGGCTGGCCCGCAGGCGGCGCGCCAGTGGCCGCAACGGGACTGGCGGTGAAGGCATTCGCCAGCGGTTTGGATCATCCGCGCTGGGTCTATGTGCTGCCCAACGGCGATGTGTTGGTGGCCGAATCCAATGCACCGGCTGATCGCCCGGACGAATATTCCGGCCCGGTCGGCATGATCGCGAAATTCGTGATGAATCGCGCCGGTGCAGGGGTGCCCAGCGCAAATCGAATCACGCTGCTGCGCGATGCCGATGGCGATGGAATCGCCGAGACGCGCACGGTGTTTTTGCAAAACCTCAATTCGCCTATCGGCATGACACTGGTCGGCAACGATTTCTACGTCGCCAACACTGATGCCGTGATGCGCTACAAATACACGGATGGCCAAACCAGCATCACCGATAAAGGCGAAAAAATCGTCGACTTGCCGGCTGGCACCATCAATCATCATTGGACGAAAAATTTAATTGCCAATCAGTCCAGTGGCGACGCACTACGCCTCTATGTGACAGTCGGCTCGAACAGCAATGTCGCCGAACACGGCATGGAAGTTGAAGCCAATCGCGCGGCGATATTGGAAATCAATCCGGCAACCAAACAAGTGCGGATCTTCGCCTCTGGTTTGCGCAACCCGAATGGCATGGACTGGCAGCCGCAATCCGGCGCATTGTGGACGGCAGTGAATGAGCGCGATGAAATCGGCAGCGACCTGGTGCCCGATTACATGACCTCGGTAAAAGACGGCGCGTTCTACGGCTGGCCGTACAGCTACTATGGCCAGCACCTTGACACCCGCGCCACGCCAGCGCAACCAGATTTAGTTGCCAAAGCCATAGCCCCCGACTACGCACTCGGCACCCATACCGCATCACTTGGTCTAGTTTTTTCACACGGCGATGCACTGCCAGAAACCTTTCGCAACGGCGTCTTCATCGGCCAGCACGGCTCATGGAATCGCCGCCCCGTCAGCGGCTACAAAGTCATCTTCGTGCCCTTTGCCAACGGCGTTCCCAATGGCATGCCGATAGATGTGCTGACCGGTTTTCTCGATGCCCAAGGCCAAGCCCAAGGCCGTCCGGTTGGTGTGGCGATAGACACGCGCGGTGGCTTGCTGGTGGCCGATGATGTGGGGAATATTGTTTGGCGGGTTAGTGCGGAGAAGTAAAACGGTTTGGTAGGTCGGAATAAATTTTGATCTGCACAATTCGACGGCGTGTGACCGGCACCAACTGGTAACGCAAGGTATGTCAGTCCAATCTGCCCCTAGCCAGCTTGATGCCAGATCAATGCAGATGCGTATGGTGCGCATCCGGGTAGTGCTGGTGCGTATGTTTTATGGGCTCGTGGGAATGCGGGTGTGAGTGGCGAATTGCCTCAGCGCAGGATTCGTCGTGTCGGTGCTGATGATGCGCGTCGTGCTCATGCTCATGGTCGTGCTCAAGCGCATCGTGCGTATGCGAATGTTCATGCGCTTCGCTCAGGTGCAGCCAAATACCACAGGCCATAAAGCCGCCGGCAAGTAATAATAAAAGCGTCACCGGCTCACCCATCAGGATCGCCAACAACGCACCAAACAGTGGCGCGACAGAGAAATAAGCACCGGTTCTCGCGCTGCCCAAGTGACGCAGTCCAAGCACGAATAGCACGAGACTGATGCCATAGGCAAACATACCAATGACCAGTGCGACCATTGTGTCGACAGGTGTGGGCAGCGCTGCACCAAGTGAGATGGCGATTAGAAAATTGATAGATCCGGCAACCAAACCCTTGGTCGAAGCAATCCAGCTGGCATCGTTCAAGGACACTTTGCGCGTCAGATTGTTGTCTATGGCCCACGCAAGACACGCACCAAGAATCGCCAATGAAGGCCACAGATCATCAATTCGTGCGTCACCCGGCCAGGTCAACAAAATCGCACCGACAACAATGGCAGCCATTCCCAATGCAATGCGCCGGTCGAAGTTTTCCTTGAACACAAACCAGGCCAGTAGCGCGGTAAAAACACCTTCCATATTCAGCAGCAATGCGGTCGCCGAGGCCGTGCTTGCGCTCAGTCCGAACATCAACAAAACCGGGCCCACCACCCCACCGGATAGCACCGCACCCAGAAACCATAGGCGCTCATTGCGTGGCAAAGTGACCGGCGCGGCGTGGGTAATGCGTCGATAAATTGCCAATCCCAGGCCCGAACCCAGATACAGCAAACCCGCCAACATCCACGCGTCGACAGATTCAAGCAAGCGTTTTGCCAAGGGCGTCGCAGCGCCAAACAGGAAGGCCGCGCCAAGCGCAGCGAGGATGCCGGGGTGTTTGAGCGAGGTGAGAGACATAGAGCTTGGTTGGTTGCGTAATGTGTCATGCATCTTAGTCGCAGCCAAGTGAAAACTTGTTGGGCGACGGCGGCGAAGCAGGGAATTCGCAATTGCCGCTTTGTAATGACTTTGGGTCGTCGCTGTCGTGACGGCGTGTCACCAGCACCAACTGATCGCAACATTCTTCAGGCGATGTTTAAAGCACCACCTGCCCACCCAGCTCCACCACACGATTCGCGGGCAAACCGAAATAGTTCACCACGCTGCCTGCATTTCTGAACATGCCGACGAAAATCTTTTGTCGCCAGAATGGCATCGCTGCATCCATGCTGGGAATCAAGGTCTCGCGACCGATGAAATATGAGGTGTCCATTGCTTCGAAGCTCAGACCATCCTCGCAGCACCAGTCGAGCGCATCAGGCAGATTGACTTGTTCCATGAAGCCGTAAAAAACTTTGACTTGCCAAAAATCATTAGCCAGACGGGTGACAGTTACACGATGTGAATCGGTGAGCCGTGGCGTGTCGAGAATATTCACGGCGACTAAAACTACGCGTTCGTGCAGCGCTTTGAAGTGCTTCAAACTATGCAACATGGCATGCGGAACTTTGTCCGGATTTTGGGTCAGGAAAATCGCCGTGCCGGGTGCGCGTGGCACGTCTTCGACACCTTTGATAAAGCTGTTGATATCCACTGCATCGGCGGCTTGGCGCTGGCTCAGCATATCGCGGCCGCGCTTCCACGTGGTGAGCAAAAGGAATACGCCGATACCAAAAACCAGTGGGAACCAGCCGCCTTGCACGATTTTCCCGGCGTGTACGGCATCTACGATTTTCGCGACGGCAGTCAGCGTGGGCTCGCGCCGACGAACGGGATCGATAATCTCCCGCTACGATGTTCGCCCATAATGTCGCTACGCCGGCCAACGCGAGCAAGTAAAAATATTAATGGCACAGCCGCCACACCATTAAAGACCGCCGTGAAAACCAGCGCCTTGACTGGATCGA
>JANYAW010000406.1 GCA_025361105.1 Rhodocyclaceae bacterium
ACACCCCACGCACGAAGTGAATATTGCCTTCGTTGGCAAGTACGTTGATCTCACCGAGTCCTACAAATCGCTGACTGAAGCGCTGATTCATGCGGGCATGCACACATCGAGTCGCGTCAAGATTAGCTTTGTCGATTCCGAAGAGTTAGAGGCCAACGGTTGCGCATCGTTGTCGAAAATGGACGCGATTTTGGTTCCTGGTGGTTTTGGCAAACGCGGTACGGAAGGCAAAATTGCGGCGATTAAATATGCCCGTGAAAACAAGGTTCCATATCTTGGAATTTGTCTCGGCATGCAATTGGCGACCATAGAATTTTCACGCAACGTAGCCAAACTCGACGCTGCCAATAGCACCGAATTCGAGCCGAATACACCACATCCGGTGGTTGCCTTGATTACCGAATGGCTGGATAGAGAAGGGCGGGTCGAGCAGCGCGACGCGAGTTCTGATTTGGGCGGCACGATGCGTCTCGGCGCGCAGCGTTGTCCTATCAAGGCCGACACATTGGCAGCGAAAATTTACGGCAAGGATGTCAATGAGCGCCATCGCCATCGCTACGAAGTGAACAACGTGTATGTGCCGAAACTGGAAGCTGCCGGGATGATTATCAGCGCGCGCACCCCGACTGAAAACTTGCCCGAGATTATGGAATTGCCAAGCACCATGCACCCCTGGTTTGTTGGTGTGCAATTCCATCCGGAGTTCACCTCGAATCCGCGCACTGGACATCCTTTGTTCATCGCCTACATCAAGGCAGCGCTGACCAGACAAGCACGAGGACAAGGGGATACACCATGAAGCTATGCAACTTCCAAGTGGGTCTGGATCAACCGATATTTTTGATTGCCGGTCCCTGTGTGGCCGAATCAGAAGCACTGTGTGTGGATGTCGCCGGGCAGATGAAGGAGATTGCCGCAGCGGTCGGCATCAACTACATTTTCAAAGCTTCTTACGATAAAGCCAATCGTAGTTCGGGGAACTCTTTTCGCGGTCACGGCATGGAAGAAGGCTTGCGGATTCTTGCTGAAGTGAAACGTCAAATCGGCGTGCCGGTACTCACCGACGTGCATGCCGAAGATGAAATTTTTACCGTTGCCAGTGTGGTCGATGTGTTGCAAACACCGGCGTTTTTGTGCCGCCAGACCGACTTCATTCAAGCCTGTGCCGCGTCGGGTAAGCCAGTGAATATCAAGAAGGGTCAGTTCCTCGCGCCGGGCGATATGAAGCATGTGGTCGCCAAAGCTCGTGAAGTCAACAAGGGTGCTGACAACATCATGGTCTGTGAACGCGGCGCATCATTTGGCTACAACAATCTGGTATCCGATATGCGTAGCCTGGCCATCATGCGCGAGAGTAGTTGCCCGGTGGTGTTCGATGCCACGCACTCGGTGCAGCTACCGGGCGGGCAGGGCACGACCTCTGGCGGGCAGCGTGAATTCGTCCCGGTGTTGGCGCGCGCGGCGGTGGCGGTGGGTGTTTCCGGGTTGTTTATGGAGACGCATCCGAACCCGGCAGTGGCTTTGTCCGACGGACCGAACGCCTGGCCGTTGGGACACATGAAAGAATTGTTGGAGACTTTGTTGGAGTTGGATGCGGTGGTGAAGCGGCGCGGTTTTGGCAGTCAGCTGTAATTTCGCCTTTGGTGCTGATAACACGCCGTCGTTTGGCGGTGGATGGTGAAAATTCCTTGAAACGCTATCGGAGTAAATCATGAGTGCAATTGTTGATGTCGTCGCCCGCGAAATTCTGGATTCACGCGGCAATCCCACCGTCGAGGCCGATGTGTTGCTCGAATCCGGCTCCATGGGTCGCGCTGCCGTGCCGTCAGGAGCATCCACCGGCTCGCGCGAAGCCATCGAGCTGCGTGACGGTGACGCGGCGCGCTACATGGGCAAGGGCGTGTTGCAAGCCGTGGAGAATATCAACACCGAAATTTCCGAAGCCATCATTGGTCTCGATGCTGAAGAGCAATCATTCATCGACAATTGTTTGATCGATTTGGATGGCACCGAAAATAAATCACGCCTTGGTGCTAATGCGATGTTGGCAGTGTCGATGGCCGTGGCCAAAGCAGCGGCTGAGGAAACCGGCCTACCGCTGTATCGTTATTTCGGCGGTAGCGGCCCGATGCAAATGCCGGTGCCGATGATGAATGTGATTAATGGCGGTGCACATGCCAACAACAATCTGGACATTCAGGAATTCATGATTTTGCCGGTCGGTGCAGAAAGTTTCCGTGAAGCATTGCGCTGCGGCACTGAAGTTTTTCATCATCTGAAAAAATTGGTGGATAAAAAGGGTTATCCAACGACCGTTGGTGACGAAGGCGGATTCGCGCCGAACGTTGCGGGCAATGATGAAGCTATCGAAATGATTTTGCGGGCGATTGAGTCGGCTGGCTACACGCCCGGGCAAGACGTGGTACTCGCGCTCGATTGCGCCAGTTCGGAATTTTTTAAAGATGGCAAATATCATCTGGCCTCGGAGAAACTTGAATTGTCGTCGAGCGGAATGGTCGATTATTTGGCCACCCTAGCCGCCAAATTCCCCATCATCAGTATTGAAGATGGAATGGGTGAAAGTGATTGGGATGGTTGGAAGCTGTTGACTGAAAAGCTGGGCAAATCGGTGCAAATTGTCGGCGACGATTTGTTTGTTACCAATCCAAAAATTCTGCGTGAAGGCATTCAAAAAGGTATCGCCAATTCCATCCTGATAAAAATAAATCAGATTGGCACGCTAACGGAAACTTTCGCCGCAGTCGAAATGGCCAAGCGCGCCGGTTATACCTGCGTCATCTCGCATCGCTCGGGCGAGACGGAAGATTCGACGATTGCCGACATTGCCGTCGGCTTGAATGCGCTGCAAATCAAAACCGGTTCGCTTAGCCGCTCGGATCGCATCGCTAAATATAATCAATTGCTGCGTATCGAAGAAGACCTCGGCGAGACCGCCAGCTATCCCGGCCGCGACGCGTTCTACAACCTGCGTGGATAGGTTGTTTTGGCCATGAAATCCTGGCCGACATGGATGCTGGCCGCACTGATACTGCTGTTGCAGTATCCGCTGTGGTTTGGCAAAGGCGGCTGGTTGTTGGTGTGGGATTACGACAGACAACTCGCCGCACAGCATGAGATGAATCAAAAATTAGAGCAGCGCAATGCGGGTCTGGATGCCGAAGTGCGCGACTTGAAATCTGGCTCAGAAGCGATAGAGGAGCGCGCGCGCTATGAGTTGGGAATGATTAAATCGGGCGAAGTTTTTGTGCAGGTGCCGCAGAAGAAGCCCTGAACTATTTGACCTCAAGCGTTGATTAGCTTGAAGCGCGAAATCAATCGCTCGCGCTGCTGGGCATCAAAGTTGATTTTTCGCGCGTCGCCGCCGACGAATTCAACCAAACGCTGATCCATCAAATGAAACCATAGCGCCGGAATGTAAGCGGCACTGAACATGCCGAAATAGCCATTGGGTAATTCCGGCAAATGTTCGAAATGGCGTAGCGACTGATAGCGTCGTGCAGGATGCGCGTGATGGTCTGAATGGCGCTGCAGATGGAACACCGCCCAATTGGAAAACACGTGATTGCTGTTCCACGAATGATGCGGTTGGCATGGCTCGTAGTTACCATCAGCATCTTTGGCGCGCAACAAGCCGTAGTGCTCGATGTAGTTGGCCGAAGTGAGCTGAAAATTCGACCACAGTGAAGCGGCCAAAATGAACGGCAACACAGCGAAACCCAGCCACAGACAAAGCGCGGTCCACAATGTCAGCGTCATGACGAGAGGTTGCAGCACTTCGTTTTTCAGTGACCACACCGAAAGATTCAGCGAGCCCAAACGTCGCGCCTCCAAACGCCACGCACGCGTCCATGCATCGGGTACTTCGCGCAACAAGAAACGATAAATATTTTCACCCATGCGGGATGACGCACTGTCTTCCGGCGTTGCCACTTCAATATGATGGCCGCGATTGTGCTCAACCGTGAAATGTCCGTAGCCAGTGGGCGCGAGTACCAGCTTGGCCAGCCAGCGTTCGATGTGCGGAACCTTGTGGCCCAGTTCATGGCCGATATTGATGCAAAAACCACCGATGCCGCCGGTGGTCAGTATCACTGCCAGTACGCCGTGCCAAGGCAAGGGATAGGTCGCCACAAACCAGATGGCGAAAATAAACGCCAGCCACATCATCGGCACAGCGGCATAGGTGATGTAGCGGTAATAGCGGTCGGCATCCAGCGCCGCCACCGCGGACTCAGGCGGATTGCTGGTGTCCTCGCCCATCCACAAATCGATAATTGGAATTACCAAATAGTTGTAGGCAATCGGCGCCCACAGCAACAAGGGCTCGCCAGTCCACAAATACAGCGCCGGGCCGAGACCGACAAAGCCGGGAACCAGCAAGGAGAATAGCCACGCCCAGCGTTTGCGGTCGTGATAGGGCAGTTCAAGACTTGTGTTTGCCATCATGTAGTGTGACCTCCATGAACCATGCGTGCTGAAAACTAAGGTGCCTTTGCGCTCGGCGGCGTGTCCAGCAATTCTATTTGACCGCTGACGATCACCACAATTTGTGACTCTCCAGCTTCGCTGGGCATGGTGGATTTTTGCGCCATATCCGCCACCGCATAACCGCGATAAGTTGGTGCCGGCGATACGCCGTTGCTCCCGATATTGATGCTGACAATGCGATAGGGTTTGCCGAGCGCCGCAGCATAACGTGAGGCTTTTTCCTGAAAAACGGTAAGCGCATCCATTGCCGTTGCGTCGTCGATTTTTCGCAGTGTCTCGGGTGCGGGACTGAAAGACAGACCCCCGACGGCCAAGCTAGACTGAAGCTTGCCGATCAGTTCAGACAGCGCTGCGGCATCGCGCGATTCGAGCTGCAACTCAGTCCGCATGCGCCAGCTTTCGATGGTGCGAGTGTTTTTGACATACACCGGATAGGTGTTGCTGCTACCCGATTTCACCTTCACTTCGGTTTGTGTTTTGGCCGTCACCAGTGCATTGGCGATGACTTGATTGACCCGCCGTGCAAGCTCGCCGGGCTTGTCGCCATTGGCTTCGAAGTACATCGTCGCGTTACCTAAATCATTCGGCGCGCTGCGTTGGGCTTGAGCTTGGAAATCGATCAAAGTGCCGCTAGATTTGCTCTCTGCAGCGACGGCATTTAGTGCGAAGAAACTCAACGCAAAGAGAAAGTACTTCATCACAGTTTCACCAATTGTTCGCGAAACCGTCGCGCGTTTTCAACATAGTGATGCGCGCTGCCTTCGAGGAAAGCAACTTCCTGATCAGTTAATTGACGGACGATTTTCCCCGGCGAGCCAACTACCAGCGAACGGTCAGGAATCACTTTGCCTTCAGCAATTAAAGTGTTCGCGCCGATGATGCAATGCTTGCCGATCACGGCGCGATTCAAGATCACGCTCTTGATGCCAATCAGCGAACCGTCACCTATGGTGCAGCCGTGCAACATCACCAAGTGCCCAATGGTAACGTTCTCGCCGATTACGCAGGCGATGCCCAAGTCGGTATGCACCACCGAGCCGTCCTGGATATTGCTGTTGGCACCGATGACTATCGGATCGTTATCACCGCGCAGGACAGCGCCAAACCACACGCTGGCGTTGTCGCCGAGTCGTACATCACCAATCACACTGGCGTTGTCGGCCACCCAAACATCCTTGCCCAATTGCGGGCGTTTGTCGGCGAGAGCGTAGAGCGTCATGCGAATTTTCCTAAGAAATATTTCCTAAATCAGATCTTCGGTTTGCGTGGGCCGAGGGTGACTTTACGTGTTGCGCCAGAAGGCTTTTTAGCTGAATCAAATGGCGGACGCGAGCGTGGCGGCGCGTGACCTGAGCGAGGGCCGTCGTAAGCTTTGCGCGGTTTGTCGAAATCTTTCTTCGGGCCATCAAATGATTTTCGTGGCCCGTCGAAAGGTTTGCGTGGGGCCGCCTTGCGTGGCGGGCGGCTGTCTTCAACGAATTCGCCGGGAGCGAGGACACGAGCCTTGAGTGCGAATTGGCGGACGCGGATGCGTTGCAAAACGTCCATCACGTCGGCGGGCAAGTTGCCGGGGAGTTCGACTGTGGTGTAGTCGTCAAACAAATTGATTTGGCCGATTTGCTTGCCGTCAATGCCAGCTTCGTTGGCAATTGCACCGACGATCTCTTTGGGCATCACACCTTGGTTTTTGCCAATCTCGATGCGGTAACGCGCCGGCGCGTCGGACAGATCATGGCGCTTCGGTGCGGAGTCAGTGCGACGCGGGCGTGGTGCATCTTCGGTAAAACTCTCGCGTGGCGCACGTTCGCGTTTGGGCGCAGCGGCGGCATCATTGGCAACAGCGTAGGGTGATGCTTCACGCGGTGCGCGAGGTTTTGACGACGGCGTGTCGCCAGCACCAACTGGCGCGATGTTGCCTGCGGTGGCGCGTGGTCTTGGCGCATCGCTAGTCGCCGCAGCTTGATGCCCAGCCAACTGCAATGGTCGATCTTTTTGCGCCAGATAAGCCAGTGCTGCAGCGATTTCGCGTGCGCCGATTTCGTTTTCGTTTTCAATGCGGCGCACGACATCGAAGAAGAATTCCAGTTTCTCGTCTTTGAGCGTATCCAGGATTTGCTGCGTGAATTGTGCCACGCGACGATTGGCAACTTCGTTGGGCGTTGGCATTGCCAGCGGCGTAATTTTTTGCCGAGTGGCGCGTTCAATCGCGCCGAGCATGCGCGTTTCGCGCGGAGTGATGAACAATATCGCGCGACCAGTACGTCCAGCACGGCCAGTGCGGCCGATGCGATGCACATAAGCTTCGGTGTCGTAGGGCACATCGAAATTGATGACGTGACTGATGCGTGCAACGTCCAATCCACGCGCGGCCACATCAGTGGCGACGACGATATCGAGGCTGCCACTTTTCAGTCGCTCAATGACTTGCTCGCGCAGTGCTTGCGTCAAATCGCCAGAGAGAGCCGCCGCCGAATAGCCGCGTGCTTCGAGTTTGTCGGCGAGTTCTACTGTCGCGATTTTGGTGCGCACAAATATCAGCGCGGCATCGAGGTCGTCTTCGATTTCCAAAACACGCGTCAAGGCTTCGAGCTTATTGCCCGCATGGGTTTGGATGTAGGCTTGGCTAATCGCAGCGACGGTGGTGGTCGCCGAGCGGATTTTTATTTCTTTGGGATTGCGTAAATGTTTGTGCGCGACACGGCGAATGATGTCTGGCATGGTGGCCGAGAACAAGGCCGTTTGGCGTGTGGCCGGGGTGTGATTCAATATCCATTCGACATCGTCAATAAACCCCATGCGCAACATTTCGTCGGCTTCATCGAGCACCAAAGTGGTCAGGTTGTCGAGCACCAAACTTTTGCGCTCGAGGTGATCCATCACGCGTCCCGGCGTGCCTACAATCACGTGGGCACCACGCGATAGCTGGCGTAATTGCACCACCATGCTTTGTCCGCCATACACTGGCAACACATGAAAGCCGGGCAAGTGTTTGGCGTAGCGTTGCAAGGCTTCGGCCACTTGTATCGCCAGCTCGCGCGTTGGCGTGAGAATCAGCGCTTGCGGTTTGGCCAACGAGACGTTTATTTTTTGCAGCAAAGGCAAAGCGAACGCAGCGGTTTTACCGGTACCGGTCTGCGCTTCACCAAGGATGTCGTGGCCTTCAAGCAACGGCGGAATGCAGGCTGCTTGAATGGGAGAAGGTGTTTCATAGCCGACATCGGCCAGCGCTTTTAACAGCGGTGCGGAAAGTTTAAGAGCGGCAAAGCTATCGGGAGCAGGTGTCATGACGTTCCTGCGACGAGCAGGTCAAGATGCGGGGGAGGCGCGCATTATCGCACCGTCACCGCCTAAAACCGCGCCTTTAGCGCGCGGCGATTAGGGTGTCTTGACTAATTTCTGGATGCCACGAATCATGTTGCGGCTGTGCGCGCCAAAGTTGCCCAGCATTTCGGCAATTGCGGTGTCCAACTCGGCGCGTTGCGCAGCGTCGACTTTGGAAATCGCGCCGACGATATCGACATCGCCGTTACTGCCAAATGCCTTTGTCGGATCGTTCACAAACTCACCAGGCAATGTTGCGATCAATATGTCGGCAACCCGATCTGCATAAGTCGCCGATTGCGCGGTGAGCACGTCTTTAATGTAGCTGTCTGACCACGACGGATAACTCGCGTCTTTGCTACCGTTGCGTAGCGCTAGCACTACGGCTGTGTCGGCTTTTGCCCTGGCGGCATCGCGCACGATTTGCGATTGATATTGCTCCAGCGCCATATGCCGGTTGCCCAGCAGCACGATGATGTTTTGCTTCATTGAGGGCAGGCCTATCATCGCCAATACGTTGGCACTGATAACGCGTGGCGTCGATTCACCGGGCGACAAACGCGCGTGATAAGGCTGGGTCAAATCTTGAGCGTAATGCAATGCCAGACCGGTAAAACGCCAGCCCCAGTAGGGATGGCCAGTCTTGAAGGCGAGCACGGCGAGTGTGGAATATTGATGTGCGCGCAGCAATGGAAAGGTGCGTTTAAGAAACGGTCCGGCTTTGTAAATCACGCTGCTTTCGTGGAAGAAGCCCATGTGAAAAGGCGCTTGCGACGAGTAGGTATAGGCCGGATTGCCGAATGACAAAGTGCCAAAGCCGTAAGTCTTGCCCCACTCGCCAGGGTTGTCTTCAAACAGGTTGATGTCCAGCCCGTAGTCGGGTTCGGAGGATGCCGAGGCGACGACTGGCAATACCGAAATCGTGTCGCCCGCATTGATGGCAATGAATCGTTCAGACACCACGGCTGGCTCGGGCAGCGTGTGCACCTCAGCGTAGGGCAGCAAAGGTGCAGTGATTTCACCGGCGCGTGCATCGGGGTGAATGTAGAGTGCGAAGCGACTGTCCTGCGCGATGCGCAACGCCTTGAAAAACGCCAAACGGCGCGCTGCATCGGTGTAGTTGGGATTGGCTTTGTAGTCCAGCGCAGCGGGGCGGGCTGCATAGGAGTCGACATTGGCACGTGCCCAGATTTCCTGTTTCGCCAGCAAGGCTTCGATACCTTTTTCTTCGACCTTCAGGAAAGCTTCAAGTGGCTCAACTTTGACTGGCGGCGCGTTGGCCACTTCCGGCATAAATTCGAGCGCGCGATACGACGGCGGTGTGTGATTGCCCCACGCCAGCGTGTGAGTGGAAGCCAACATGAGCAGCGCCAACAGCAAGCATTTGATGCGCATGGTGACCTCCCTTGGTGATTTTTTAGTTCAAATGCAGTACAACAACGCACTGCGCAATATCCGTTTCAGACGCAATCCATTCGATAGATTTAATCGGTCGTCCCGCTTTGACCGCCGCGCGTTCAAGTTGCGTTACCCAGGCAGCACGATCAAGATTTGGCAATCGATTGGTACAGACTAGTGTGCCGCCGATGGCCGTACACAGCAAAGCCGGTTTAAAAACCGAGGCGTAATCAACAAGCAAATCAACCACACCAAACGGGCTCTTTGAATGCAGCGGCGGGTCAATGATGACAAGATCAAATTGCCGCGCTTCAAGCTTGGGGAAGGCGGGCATACGTTTGCCGCGCACCCGCTCGTTCTGGCCGATACCAGCCAACTGCCGCATCGCCGCAAAGGCATCGCTGATAACGAATCGCGGACGTATTGGTAACGTTGCCTGACGCACAAAATCTTTCGCATTGGCGATGGCGAGTTCGTCATGATCGACATTGACGACAAAGCTGGCGCCGGATTGTGCGGCGTGAATTCCCAGTCCACAACTGCGTGCGAACACGCTCAACACTGTTTTCCCGGAGATATCGAAAGTGACTCGCCGATGCCATTCGAGCAATTCGGGAATGACGTAGGCATGTGTCTGTCCTTTGGTGGATTGAGCGGTGACTATCGTGGGCGATGTGGCAGTATTCATGCAAAACCTTCTGGGTGAGCGGCTGGTGGCTCAATCCGGCATTGTAGTGGGCGATGGCGTACGCTAGTGGATGGCGATTATCATAGGCGGCGATTTGTCCACAATCAAACGTCAAGGAGTTGCCATGAAACTAGAACTTTTCAATCGAAATTCACTTGCTTGTTTATCACTTGTCGCCGCGATTTCAACGAGCGTTTTTGCCGCTGATGCGCCTAAAGACGCACCTAAGCGAAAATCCGGTTTGTGGGAGACCACCATGCAGGCGCAAGGCATGCCGAACATGGGGCCGATGCAGCAGTGCGTCGATCAAGCCAGCGACGACATCATGCGCCAACGCGCGACGCAGCACAAACCCGACTGCAGCGTGATGGAAATCAAACCGCAAGCGGGCAAGGTGTCGATTCATTCAGTATGCAAAACCGATGGCACTACGGCGACCACCGATGCTGTTTTTTCCGGCTCATTTGATTCAAGTTACAAAGGCGAAATCGTGACGCGATTCAATCCACCGATGCGTGGCATGAGTGAAACCAAAATGAATCTTGAGTCCACATGGAAAGGCGCATGCAAGCCAGGACAAAAACCCGGCGAAATGATCATGCCAAAAATGGACATGGACGCGTTGATGAAAGATCCCAAGATGATTGAATTGATGAAGCAGCAGCAACAGAAGTAGTAGACGGCGTGTCATCAGCACCAACCGACCCAATTTAAGGAGATTCACGTGAAGATTTTTCGACGGAAAGAATTCAAGTTCGCTGCAATTCTTATAGCGACAATGTTGTGCTGCGCGCCAAGCTTCGCGCAGGATTTTGACAAGGCGGTGGTCAAGGCCGAAATGATTTCGCCGAACCTGTATGTGTTGTTTGGCGCGGGCGGCAACATCGGTGTTTCGGTGGGCGACGATGCGGTG
>JANYAW010000006.1 GCA_025361105.1 Rhodocyclaceae bacterium
CGAAATTGCGTCCGGTAATTCCCAAAACGGCTACCGTGCCACCAGTCATGTATTCGCAGCCGTGGTCGCCAGTGCCTTCGACAACTGCTTGACCGCCGGAATTCCGCACGCAGAAACGCTCGCCCGCCACACCTTGGAAAAACGCTTCGCCTTCGGTTGCGCCGTACAACACCGTATTGCCGACGATGATGTTTTGCTCTGCGGCACCAGCAAATCCTTTGGCCTTGCGCACCACAATACGCCCACCGGACAGCCCTTTGCCCACATAATCATTGGCATCCCCGGTCAAATCCAGCGTAATGCCGCGTGCCAAAAACGCGCCAAAGCTTTGGCCGGCTGTGCCGCTGAGTCGAATATTAATCGTGCCATCCGGCAAACCTTTACGTCCGTAACGCTTGGCAATTTGGTGCGAGAGCAAAGTGCCACAAGTGCGATTTGCGCTTTTGATGACGGCGTCGATTTTGACTTTTTTGCCATGCTCAATCGCTTGTTTGGCCTGCGCAATCAAGTCATGATCAAGTGCTTTGACCAGACCATGATCTTGCGTTTCGGTATGCCGACGAGCCACGCTGGCAGGCAAATCGGGGCGATAAAACACTTTGCTGAAATCCAGTCCTTGCGCTTTCCAATGTTCGATGCCCGCACGCGTGTCGAGCAAGTCGCTACGCCCGACTAATTCATCAAAGCTGCGCACACCCATGCGCGCCATCATTTCGCGCACTTCTTCGGCGACGAAGAAAAAGAAATTCACTACGTGTTCCGGCTGGCCGGTAAAGCGTTTGCGTAGCTCGGGGTCTTGCGTGGCCACGCCAACCGGACAAGTATTCAAATGGCATTTACGCATCATGATGCAGCCGGTGGCGACCAATGGCGCGGTAGCGAAACCGAACTCGTCCGCTCCCAACAGCGCACCAATAACCACATCGCGACCGGTTTTCATTTGACCGTCGGCTTGCACACGAATCCGCCCACGCAGGCGATTGAGTACCAGCGTTTGTTGCGTCTCGGCCAAGCCCAGTTCCCACGGCGTGCCGGCATGCTTGATTGACGACACGGGTGAGGCGCCAGTACCGCCATCGTGTCCGGCAATCACTACATGGTCCGCCTTGGCTTTGGAAACCCCGGCTGCTACCGTGCCAACACCCACTTCAGAAACCAATTTGACTGACACAGATGCCGCAGGATTGGCGTTTTTCAAATCGTGAATGAGCTGCGCCAAATCTTCAATCGAATAAATATCGTGATGCGGTGGCGGCGAAATCAGGCCAACGCCGGGCACGGAATGGCGCAGAAAACCAATGTAGTCAGACACTTTGTGGCCGGGCAATTGACCGCCCTCGCCAGGCTTCGCCCCCTGCGCCATTTTGATTTGCAGTTGGTCGGCGTTGGCCAGATATTCGGCCGTGACGCCAAAACGCCCCGAGGCAACTTGTTTGATGGCTGAACGCAAGCTGTCGCCTTTGAGTAGCGGAATATCGCGTGCAATCACCGACGAACCAATCACACTGGACAGCGTGTCACCAGCACCTACTGGCAAAAATCGTTTCGGATCTTCGCCACCTTCACCGGTGTTCGATTTGCCACCTATCCGGTTCATGGCAATCGCCAGCGTGGTGTGTGCTTCGGTCGATATCGAGCCTAGCGACATCGCTCCTGTGGCGAATCGTTTGACGATATCTTTGGCCGATTCGACTTCTGCCAACGGCACGGGTGGCCCCGCTGGACGGACTTCAAACAGGCCGCGCAAAGTCAGGTGACGCTTGCTTTGATCGTTAATCAGCGTCGCGTATTCCTTGTAGGTCTCGAATTTATTTGAGCGCGTAGCGTGCTGTAGTTTTGCGATGGAATCCGGTGTCCACATATGCTCTTCGCCACGAATGCGAAAAGCATATTCGCCACCCGCATCGAGCGCGTGCGCCAACACCGGATCTTCGGAAAATGCCGCACGATGGGTGCGCACTGCTTCCTCGGCAACTTCGGCCAAGCCTATGCCTTCGATCTTGCTCGGCGTACCGGTGAAGTAGCGCGCGACAAACGCTGAGGTCAGGCCAACCGCCTCAAACACTTGCGCACCGCAATACGATTGGTAAGTCGAGATGCCCATTTTGGACATCACTTTCATCAGTCCTTTACCAATCGCCTTGATGTAATTTTTAGTCGCGTAGCGATAGTCGCCGTTGGCCTGCTGCACTTGATCGTTGATGGTTTCCAGCGCCAGCCACGGACAAATCGCTTCGGCGCCATAACCGGCCAACAACGCAAAATGATGCACTTCGCGCACCGAACCGGTATCAATCACCAAGCCGACTTTGGTACGCAAACCCTTGCGCGTCAGATGATGGTGCACGCCCGAACACGCCAGCAGCGCAGGGATTGCGACGTGATTGCGGTCGATATTTCGGTCGGTCAAAATCAGCACGTTGTAGCCATCAGACACTGCTTGTTCGGCCGCTGTGCATAAGCGCCCCATCGCCGTATCGCAACCAAACGGGCCTTCACTGACTGCAAAGGTAATATCCAATTCGAGTGAGCTAAAGCGCCCGTTGGACATGCGTTTGATATCGCGCAGGCGTGAAATATCCACTTCGTCGAGCACGGGTTGCTTGACTTCGAGTCGCGCTGACAAAGCTTCGTTTTTGTTCACGATGCCAAGCAAATTCGGCTTGGGGCCGATGAAGCTGGTCAAGGACATCACGATTTCTTCACGAATCGGATCAATCGGTGGATTGGTTACCTGCGCGAAAAGCTGCTTGAAATAGTTGTAAAAAACTTTGTTCTTGCTTGAGAGCACCGGCAACGCCGCGTCATTGCCCATCGATCCGGTTGGCTCTTCGCCGTTGGTAATCATCGGTTCGAGAATCACGCTGATGTCTTCGCGCGTGTAGCCAAATGCCTGTTGTGTGTCGAGCAATGATTCCTTCAACTCCGCCACGGCGCGCACACGTGGCGTGGGTAAATCGTCAAGGAATACACGTGACTCGGCAATCCAGCGGCGATAGGGCTCGGCGGTCGACAAGGTCTGCTTCAATTCTTCGTCGTCGATGATGCGGCCTTGTTCGAGATCGAGCAGGAACATCCGGCCCGGTTGCAAGCGCCATTTTTTTACTATGCGTTCTTGTGCAATCGGCAACACGCCAATCTCGGAGGACATGATGACCAAATCGTCGTCGGTAACTATGTAACGCGCCGGACGCAAACCATTGCGATCCAGCGTCGCGCCGATTTGTCTGCCGTCGGTGAAGGCTATTGCAGCAGGGCCGTCCCACGGCTCCATGATCGGCGCATGAAATTCGTAAAACGCGCGGCGATCAGCGTCCATCGACGCGTTGTTGGACCAGGCTTCAGGAATCATCATCATCATCGCGTGGGTCAACGAGAAGCCGCCCATGACAAGAAGCTCCAGTGCGTTGTCAAACGATGCGGTGTCGGACTGGCCGTCGTATATCAGCGGCCAGATTTTGCTTAGGTCGTCACCCAATTTGACCGAGGAAATATTGTGCTGGCGCGCCCGTATCCAATTGACATTGCCGCGCACGGTGTTGATTTCACCGTTGTGCGCGATCATCCGAAATGGGTGCGCCAAATCCCAAGTTGGAAAAGTGTTGGTAGAGAAGCGTTGATGTGCCAATGCCAGCCCCGACACCAAGCGCTCGTCCATCAAATCAAGAAAGTATTCACCAACCTGATTGGCCAGCAACATGCCTTTGTAAACCACGGTACGTGCCGACATCGACGGCACGTAATACATCTTGCCGTCGGGCAGTTTGAGCGCTTGAATGGCGTGGCCGGATTCCTTGCGAATGATGTAAAGCTTGCGCTCAAGCGCATCCGTGTCCGCGATACTGGCACCGCGGCCAATAAACACTTGGCGTATCACCGGTTCAATATCGCGTGCGGCTTGCGCCAGCCCGGCGTTGTCGCAGGGCACATCGCGCCAACCTAGCAGCACTTGACCTTCAGCCACGATGGCGCGATTGACTGCGTCTTCGCAAGCCTGTCGACTCGCCACATCACGTGGCAAAAATATCATCCCGACCCCGTAATCACCAGGTTGCGGCAAGCTCACGCTTTGGCGACTCATTTCCGCGCGCAAGAAGGCATCAGGGATTTGCAACAAAATGCCCGCGCCATCGCCCAAAAGCGGGTCGTAGCCGGTCGCGCCACGATGCTCGAGATTTTTCAAAATCTGCAAACCTTGTGTCACGATGGCGTGACTTTTTTGATTTTTGATGTGAGCGACAAAACCGACACCACAGGCATCGTGCTCATTGGCGGGGTCGTAGAGACCCTGACGCGCGGGGCTGAACATGCTGAATTCCTAGGAAGAAGATGCAAAAAGCGGTCGGCAAAAAAGCCGAGGAATGTGCAGCTTTGGCCGCTCCCCGGCTTGACAGTTCACGTGGCCGTGAACGCAGTTTTTAATATACCGCGATTGTGGTTTGATTTCAATATGCCGCAGAGCAGCAATGATGGGTGCGAGCGCCTGTAGCCAGCACCAACTGGCGTGTGCCTAAAGCTGCCCCACCGAGAACAGGCGTTGGTATTCTTTCATCGCATAACGGTCGGTCATCCCGGCGACGTAGTCGGCCACGGCGCGGGCATCGCCTTCGGCCTCGGCAAGCGCTTGGTATTGCGGCGGCAATAGGCGCAAATCGGCCATAAAGGCGGCAAATAGCTCGCCAATGATGCGATGCGCCTTGTTGGTCATGCGCAAAACTTGATAGTGGCGATAAAGATTGGCGCGCAAAAACTTCTTCAGTTCCTGATTTTGTGCGTGCATGGGCGCAGAAAATGCGACCAGCGCCGGTGTGGCGGCGATCTCTGCCAGCGTGACCGGCGCAGCGGCGGTAATCCGGCGGCTCGATTCGGCGAGGATATCGGTGACTTGCGCATCGATCATGCGACGGATGACTTCGCTGATTCTGCGTCGTGGCGCGATATCTGGAAACAATTGATCGACTTCATTGGCATGATGGGCAAACAAGCCAATTTCTTGCAATTGCTCAACTGTGATTAGTCCGGAACGCAAGCCATCGTCAACGTCGTGATTGTTGTAGGCGATTTCGTCGGCAAGATTGCAAATTTGCGCTTCGAGCGAAGGTCGCTTGCCATCGATAAAACGTTGGCCAATCTCGCCCAGCTCGCGTGCTTTGGCTGGTGAGCAATGTTTGAGTATTCCTTCGCGGGTCTCAAACATTAAATTGAGACCATCAAACGCGCCATAACGCTCTTCCAGGCGATCAACGATACGCAAACTCTGGAGATTGTGTTCAAAGCCGCCATGCGCCTGCATGCAAGCATTAAGCGCATCCTGGCCGGCATGACCGAAGGGTGTGTGACCGAGGTCGTGCGCGAGCGAAACAGCTTCTGCCAAATCGTCGTTCAAGCCCAAAGTACGGGCAATGGAGCGGGCAATTTGTGCAACTTCGATGCTGTGTGTGAGACGCGTGCGGAACAAATCGCCTTCGTGATTGACGAAAACCTGCGTTTTGTATTCGAGCCGACGAAAGGCCGTGCAATGCACGATGCGGTCACGGTCACGTTGAAATTCACTTCGCGATTTGGGCGATGCCTCGGCAATCGCTCGACCACGCGAGTTGGCATCAGAAACTGAATAGCCACGCAGGTCAGGTCTCACAGCATGTCTCGATAGTCGCCATCAAATCAGCCTGACTGGCATCAGAAAAAGTCACCGCGTCGCCTACTTGGCGGAGCAAGACCAAACGCAATTTTCCATCAATATTTTTCTTATCGTGGCTCATTAACTCAAGATACCGCGACGCACCAAGCGTCGGTGCAAGAACCGGCAGTGAGACGCGCTGATAGATGGCGCGAATTCGTGCGACATCCGCTTCACCTATCCAACCCAAACGACGCGAAAGCTCAGCCGCCATCATTGTCCCCGCTGCCACCGCCTCGCCATGCAGCCATTGGCCATATCCCATTCCGGTTTCGATGGCGTGGCCAAAGGTGTGGCCGAGATTGAGCAAGGCCCGCCCGCCGTCTTTGGCAGTTTCCATTTCGTCGTCGGCGACGACTTGCGCTTTGTTGGAACACGATCGCTCGATCGCATATGCCAATGCCTCAGCGTCGCGAGCCATCAGTGCATCCAGATTGCGCTCCAACCATTCGAGAAACGGCAAATCACGGATGAGTCCGTACTTAATGACCTCAGCCAAACCCGACGAAAATTCTCGCGCCGAAAGCGTTTGCAAAACCGCAGTGTCGGCCAGGACCAACTTCGGTTGCCAAAATGCACCTATCATATTTTTGCCGCGTGCATGGTTGATGCCGGTTTTGCCGCCAACCGAGGAATCGACTTGCGAAAGCAAAGTGGTTGGTATTTGGATAAACGCCACGCCGCGCTGGTACGTCGCCGCTGCAAAACCCGCCAAATCGCCGATCACACCGCCGCCGAGTGCGATGACGGTGGTGTTGCGGTCACAACGCGCGGTCAACATCGCGCCGTGAATCGCGTTGATGGATTCCCAGGTTTTGTGTTGCTCACCGTCGGCAAGAATCAACGGCGTGTTGTCAGCACCAACTGACGTGAGCGATGCTTGCAGCGCTGCGAGATAGAGCGGCGCGACAGTTTCGTTGCTGACGATGGCCACCCGTGGATGTTTGGATTGCGGCAGCGCGGCACCCAATTCTTGGGTTTGCAACAGTAGTCCGCTACCAATCAAGATTGGATAACTGCGTTCACCCAAATCAACCATCAAGCGGCGCATTGGCTCTTCAACTGTTGTTCGAGATTTCTTACCAAATTCGACACACTGCCACCGAGTCCGTCAATGATGACATCGGCTATTTCTCGATACAGTGGGTCGCGTTGCGCAAACAGCTGGTTCAAGCGTTCTTGACGATCTTCGACTTGCAAAAGCGGCCGTTTGCTATCGTTGCGCATACGTCGATGCAAAAGTGCTGGGGCAACGTGTAAATAGACGACCGTGCCTGAACTACGTAAGGCTTGCCGGTTTTCTGGACGCAACACCGCACCGCCACCAGTTGCCACCACCAAGTCAGATTGTTGGGAAAGGGCAGCCAAGACTTTGGCTTCACGCTCACGAAACCCGCTTTCACCCTCGATTTCAAATATTAGTGGAATGCCTACACCCGTGGCGGTTTCCAACTCATGATCGGCATCGACAAAGCGTCGCTGCAATCTGCGCGCAAGCTGTTTCGCGACCGTGGTCTTGCCCGCACCCGGCATGCCGACTAAGTAGATATTTCCGCTATTGATATTCACGTTGGAATTGTATCAGCGGCCAACGTGAGAAGGCCGACACACGGTCGGCCTTCTTGGTACTGTAAAAATAATAACTGCTTAGTTTTGCGCCAGCGTGCTCGAAACAATTCTCGGCGTAATAAACACCATCAGCTCAGACCGAGACTCGTTGCGTGTGGTGGTTTTGAACAAAAATCCTACGTAGGGCAGGTCACCTAAGAAGGGAACCCGCTCTTGCTATTGAATATTGTTTTCGCGCGTGAATCCGCCGATCACCACTGTGCCACCATTCTCAACAATCACACTGGTTGTCAGTGTGTTGGTGTCTAGGCTTCCAGTATTGGCATTGGTAATAGTGCTCTTGGCGATGTTCAATTCCAAGCTAATGCGGTTGTCTGGATTGATCGATGGTGTGACCGTCAAGTTCAATGGCGCGGAGAAAGTTTGGTAAATCGGCAAACCAGTTTGCGCATTCACGCCAGTCAGAATTGTGACTTGTTGCGTGTTGTTAATGGTTGCTGCTTTTCTGTCCATCGTCACAACGCGGGGCGACGACACGGTTTTATTTCTGGAATCGGCCTCGGCTGCTTGTAGCTCTAGCGTCAGCAGCTTGGTTGCCGCGCTATTGAATAGCATCAGATTGAGCGCTGTTGAGCCAGCAATATTGAAATTGGTGCCAAACGCCTGAGTGCTTGTTCGTGACAATTCGGACGGAGTGGTCGCTGATCCAACACTGAGGGAGCCGCCAGCATTAGGCGAGAAATTAAGGCTACCACCAGTCAAAGGAACCGTATGGCTTGGTGACGCATCAAAAAGTTTAAGCCTGACACCCAGTGAATCAGAAAACCCTGTCGACGCTTCGACAATTCGCGCTTCTATCATCACCTGTTTTTGCGGTACATCGACATTGCGTACAACTTCACGAATGGCCTCAACAACAGAGTCGGTATCACGAATGAATAGCTTCTTGGAAAGATCGTGCGTAGCCATCGTGCCGCGCGCCGACATCATTCCGCCCCCGCCAGCTACTGGTGCACCCGGCGCGGCGGCTGCAGCCGCTGGTGTCGCGGCGGCAGCACCCGCACTGCTGCCCGGCTGCGAAATGTTTGCACGGATCAAAGTAGCTAACTCGGACGGCTTAATGTAGCTCAGCGTAAATGTCTCCGAGACCAATGGTGCAGTGTCATTTGATCTTGCGACTTCATCGGCAGAATCCTGATCACGCTTTTGTAGCACCGCGCGATCACCAAACAAAATAATGTCATTGCGAATCCGATAACCAGCATTCACTTGACCCATCACGATATCGAGCGCTTGGTCATAGGAAATATTGTCAAGTGCAATCGTTACCTGACGACCCGCGAGCGATGGATCGACGATCAAGTTCTTGCCGGATATTTCCGCCAGCGTGCGAAGCACCATAGTTGCTTCAGCTTGATAAAAGTTGATGGAGACTTTTTGACCTTGCTGACCCGTTTGGACAAGCTTGTTGGCATCTTCAAGCGGGATAGGATTTACCTCAATCACCAATTGGTTGTTGACGACTTTGGCTTGGTGAAACCAGCGTCCATGGGCGGCAATATCCAATTGCGCCATGCCTCCAGCACTTTTCGCGGTAATCGAATTGACTAAGGTAGCGAAGTCATTTACGTCACGCTTATTTTGCAATCGGGCAGGCAAGTCGACGCCTTGCAACTCAACCAACAACCCATTGCCGACACGTCGAATGTCGACTGGCACTGAGCCATCAGTCAGGTCAATCAGAACTAGGCCTTGACCCGCATCGCCGCGACGAAACGAGATGTCACGCACGGACGAGCGATCCGCCGACGGCTTGCTAGCTACTGGTGCCATCGACGTTGTAGAACGCTGATACGCACTGGGCGATGCCTCAGCACTTGCTGTTGGCGCTTGTGCGGTAAGGCGGATAAACAGATTTTTGCCATCGACTTCCGTCGAATATTTTGTGGCGCGATACAAATTCAGCACGACGCGAGTCAAGCTATCCGCCTGCACCAGATTGACAGTTTTTAGATCGCCCTCGTTAACTTGCTGGACAGTGGTTCCGGTCTTATTGTCGGTGTCAGGAAAGTCAAACACCACGCGCGGTGGTTCGACAATGCTCCATGTACCTGGTGCAGCTTTAATCGGCTCCTGCATTTCCAGTTTCAACAGAATGTTGTTTCCGTCGCGACGAACTTGAATTTGCTGAATCGCATTTGCCGCCATCGCGATTGATGGCACTGCGGACAACAAGCAAAACATCGCGTACACGATGCGCGGCAAAGTTTTCATTTTTTCCCTCCCTCTTTGGGCACGAGGATGTTGGTTTCACGCTCAACCCATGCGCCATTGCTATCTTTTACGGTCTCGAGCACCGTCATTCCGTCACTTGTAATAGCAGTGATTTTGCCGAAATTCTGGCCAACAAACTCACCCACGCGGACGTGTTTCGGTTTGTTTGGTGCTGGCGTTTTGATAAGCGCGTAATGCGTCTTGCCATCAAAAAGCACGCCCATTACTTTCAAATCTTCAAGCGGAAAATTTTCTAACGCTTGGCGCGCCCGATCACGATCCGGTGCGGTTTTATCGTTCGTCGCATCTGTCGTCAATATTTTGGATCCGGAAAATGGCGGCGTAAGTTGTTCGCCGGTATACGCGACGGCAGGGAACGCCGTAATTTCCGGAAGAGGTTGAACTTTCCCACGCATGCCCTTGGCCTGTTCCTTCATCCACTCTTTGAGGTCGTCGTGCTCAGACGACGCACATCCAGTCAACACCAGACTGGCGCCGACGCAGCCGAGTATGAGTAGTTGTTTCATTTCTTGGCCTTTGCCGCTGGCGCCGCTGCTTTACGACGCTTCGCCATCTCGTCTTCATCAAGGTAGCGGAAAGTCTTGGCTGTCGTTTTCATGACCAGCAATCCATCTTTGGCATTGCCAACCAAGTCGATATCGTTGAGCGTCACGATACGCGGCAATTGCGCCACATCGCCCGCAAACGCGCCGATGTCGTGGTAGCTGCCAGTGAGCTGCAACGTGATCGGGACTTCAGCGTAAAACTCCTTGGTTGCCTCGCCGCCCGGCTTAAACAAATCAACAAGTAGTCCGCGTGTTTGTGCTGCTTTGTTGATATCCACCAAAAGATCGCCGATTTCAGACTGGTTCGGCAATTGTTTCAACAACTCGCCAAAGCCGGTGTTAATTTCAGCTAACTGGCGTCGGTGCTCATCCAAGTTCACCGCTTGACGTTTTCGATCCAGCCAATCTTCTTTTAACTTGGCTTCTTCAGTCTCTTTTTGCGCAAGCTCTTCAATCTGATAATTCCAACCGAGCCAATACGCAGCACCGACGAGAGCGGCAAACAAGCCAAGCAAAATTACAACCTTCGGAGCTGTCGCCCACAGGCCAGGATCTTTTGGATCGAGCGTCTTGAAATCGTCGAGAATCTTGGCGAAATCAATAGCAGGTTTCTTGGGTTCCGCTGGGACGATTGATTCTTTTTGCCCGCGCGCGCCTGATTTGGCGGGAGCCAAGCCCTTACCCTTTAGAAAAGAAGGCAATTTCATGGCTTCTTGCCTTTCTTGCCGTCGTCAGTGGTTTGACGGGCTATTGATACGGTAACGCTGAAAGCATTTAGCCGTCGCCCAGCAACTGTTTCGGCCTTGGTTTCAATGAGTTCAGAATTTTGCAGCAAAGGTGAATCGTTGAAATTATTCATCAAGGTATTAATTCGCGCATTCGATTGCGCGTAACCGGTCACCAAAATGCTGGGGCCAGTTTGCTTAATAGTCTTGAAGTAGATACCTTCTGGCACTTGCCGAACAAGCTCATTAAACAGATGCACCGTTTCCGTACGATTGGCTTGAAGTGCCTCAATCACGCGCTTGCGAGCGAGCAAGGAATCCGTTTGCTCTTTCAGTTTTTTGATTTCCGCAATTTCCTTATCAAGCGAAGAGACCTCTCGCTTGAGAAACTCATTTTTCTCGGACTGCGCGCCAATTTTTGTACTAATCAACGTGAATCCGAGGAACCAAATAAGGCCAGCGAGCAAAGCAACCATACCGAGCAACGCATAGAACTGCTGGCGTCGCGCACGGCGTTTTGCTTCTCGATGAGGAAGTAGATTAATTCTAATCATTGGTCAAACTTCCGCATTGCCAAACCGCATGCCACCAATAGTGATGGCGCATCAGACACCAACTGCTTCGCTCGCACGCGCGGTGAGACCGCCATGCCGCCAAAGGGATTGGCCAATATAGTATTCACTCCCGTTCGACGCGCAACCACTTCGGCGATGCCCGGCACAAGTGCCGAACCGCCGGCGAGAACAATATGATTGATCTCAGAGTGCGGCGTTGAAGTAAAGAAAAACTGATGCGCACGAGCCACTTCTTGCGCCAAGTTTTCAAGGAAGGGCTGCAGCAATTCTGTTTCGTAGTTCTCTTGCGTTGCGGGTGAACGCTTCATGGTTTCTGCTTCGTCGGCCGACACGCCATAAGCGCGCATGATTTCAGAGGTAAGCTGTCCGCCACCAAAGGCTTGCTCGCGTGAGTAGAGCAATTCGTCACCCTTCATCATGGTGAATTTAATCGCCGCGCCACCGATGTCAGCCAGTGTGATGACCTGCTCTTGTGCGCCAGGGGGTAACTGCGCAACGATTAGTTCGTAAGCCGCCTGAGTGGCATAGGACTCAACATCCATCACCACCGGTTTAAGGTTGGCTTGCTCAGCGACTTCCACGCGATCAGCGACTTTTTCTTTGCGCGACGCGGCCAGCAACACGTCAACATCGTCGGGGCTCGCGGACGATGGTCCAATGACTTGAAAATCGAGATTAACTTCTTCAAGCGCAAACGGAATGTATTGGTTGGCTTCCGATTCGACCTGAATTTCCATGTCGGTCTCGCGCAGCCCTGCGGGAAGTGTAATTTTTTTGGTGATTACAGCGGCCGATGGCAGCGCCATGGCGACAAATCTGGTTGAGCTACCAAGCCGCTTCCAGCATCGCTCTATCGTTTCGGTGACAACCTCCAGGTTGGCAATATTGCCATCTACCACCGCATCTTTTGGCAACGACTCAATGGCATAGCGCTCCACACGCGGCTGTCCCTTGCCAGCATCAACCAGCTCGACCATCTTGATTGAACTCGAACTTATGTCCAGTCCAATCAGCGGTCTAAGCTTGGGATTGAATATCGCTTTGAGCGTCGAGACATCCAGCTGCAAGAGATTTTCCTTTAGAAATAGTGCGTTAGAAGCAATACCGATAATTCACTTCAAATCCTATCAGCAACTATATCGTGTGTAAAGTATAAATATTGGCCGCCTGTCGGCTTTCCTGATTTGAATCGTAGCATTTTTGACACACGCGTATTTGCTTTTGGCGCACATCCTCGACCCTATAATCAAACGACTATTCCTCGAATTTCTTTACTCATGCAAATTTCCGCAAGCCCCTTACGTTGGGTGCTGATCCCTGTGGTGGTAGTGCTCGGCAGTGTTTTAGCTATCGTCGCAATTGTCGCCATCGTCGCAATTTTGGCCTATCCACAACTTCCGGCAATCGATTCGTTAACCGATTACCGACCAAAGATTCCGCTGCGAATTTTTACCAGTGACGGATTCTTAATTGGCGAATTTGGCGAAGAGCGACGGAATTTCGTGCGTATTTCAGATTTGCCGCCGACCATGAAACAAGCGATTTTGGCGGCCGAGGATGAACGCTTTTATCAACATCCCGGATTCGACATTCAAGGACTAGTGCGTGCAGCGTATTCCACCTTGATACTCCATCACAAACAAGGTGCGTCGACAATTACGCAACAAGTCGCGCGAAATTTCTTCCTGACTTCCGAACAAAATTACGTGCGCAAGATTTATGAAATTTTGCTAGCAGTGAAGATTGAACACTCGTTGACCAAAGATGAAATTTTGCAGGTTTACGTGAACCAGATTTACCTCGGCCAGCGCGCCTACGGGTTTGCTTCGGCGGCGCAGATTTATTTTGGCAAGCCGCTCAAAGAACTCAGCGTGGCCGAAACCGCGATGCTAGCTGGCTTGCCTAAAGCGCCCTCAGCCTACAACCCGGTGGCCAATCCCAAGCGCGCGGCCTTGCGTCAGCACTATGTTTTGCGGCGCATGCATGATCTCGAATTTATCGATGACGCGCAATTTACCCAAGCGCAAGCCGAACCGCTACACGTCAAACGTGGGACTAACGATTTCGGTATTCCGGCCGATTTCGTCGCCGAGATGGCGCGACAAATGGTAGTCGAACGATTCCCCGACAACGTTTATGGCAACGGCCTCAAAGTCATCACCACCATCACCAAGGCCGACCAAATCGCTGCCAACGCCAGCTTGCGCCGTGCCGTACTCGAATACGACCATCGCCATGCCTATCGCGGCGTGGAGGGCTACGTCAATATGAAGGACATCACCAGCGACACGGACGATGGGCTAGAAGAGTTGTTGCAGGATTTTGAAGATTCGGGCGACCTGTTGCCCGCAGTAGTGCTCGAAGCCTCACCGACTTTGATACGCGCTTATTTGCGCGGCGGCGAAGTGCTCAAGATTAACGAACCTGGATTGAAATTCGCCAAACGCATGCTCGATGACAAGGCTGCGCCTAATAAGCGACTGCGCCGTGGCGCGGTAATTCGTGTCCAAAAAACCAGCGACAAGAACGGTGACTTTTGGCAAGTTCTTCAACTTCCCGAAGCCGAAGCAGCATTCGTCTCGGCAAGTCCAGTCGATGGCGCAATCCGCGCGCTAGTCGGCGGCTTTGATTTCAATCGCAACAAATTCAATCACGTCACCCAAGCATGGCGTCAGCCTGGTTCGAGCTTCAAACCATTTATCTATTCAGCATCGCTGGAAAAAGGTTTCCACCCGGGTTCGATTTTCGACGATGCACCCATCGTTATTTCCGCCGAGGAAACGGGCAGCCAGGATTGGGCACCAAAAAATTATGACGGCAAATACGAAGGCCCGATGACCATGCGCACCGCCTTGACCAAATCCAAAAACATGGTCTCGATACGGATTTTGAAATCAATCAGCCCGCACTATGCACAAGACTACGCGACCAAATTCGGTTTCGATGCTGAAAAAAATCCGCCGTTTCTCACGCTGGCGTTGGGTGCAGGTGCGGTGACACCGTGGCAACAGTTGGCTGCCTATTCGGTGTTTGCCAACGGCGGCTATCGCATCACACCGTTTTTGGTACGACAAATTATTGACGACCAAGGTCATGTGTTGGCAGAAACAAAACCCGAGTTAGCTGGCGATGAGAGCTTGCGCATCATTGACGTACGCAACGCGTGGTTGATGGACAGCATGATGCACGATGTCACCCGCCGAGGAACGGCAGCAAGCGGCACCGCCAGACTTAAGCGTGCTGATTTGGCCGGCAAAACCGGCACTACCAACGACTATATCGACGCATGGTTTTGCGGCTACCAACCAAGTCTGGTCGGCATTGCATGGATAGGATTCGATCAACCAAGGCGCTTGGGCGACGGCGAAACCGGCGGTAGCGCGGCCTTGCCGATTTGGGTCGGCTATATGGAAAAAGCCTTGGCCGGAATCCCCGAGAGTTTCCAAAACTTCCCCGCTGGACTCACGCAAATCAACGTTGCTGATCCAAGCGGCAAGCAAATGCGTGACTACATTTATTCGGAACAAGTTCCGGGGGGCGATGCAGGCGAGCCCGAAGAAGTCCGCCATACGCCAGCACCTGTGCGCGACGCGAAGATTAAGCCGGTTGAGGTGGGGAACTAGCGCTGCGACGGGACGCTCATGCAGAGGACGGTGTATCACCAGCACCAACTGGCGTTGCTGCCCAATTCCAAATCGCCGACCACTGGTCCAAATCTTTTTGCACACGTGATGGCGGCAGGTCAAACAAGGTCATGCCGTGCGCTGCGGCCTGCACGTAATTTTGTGTATCGCGCAGACAGGTGAGCACCGGCAGCCCAACATCGCTCAAGAAGCGCTCAAGCTCCGCCGCCGCGCGGGTACGGGCATCGACGCGCATGCCGACGATGGCGACGAAGGCGTGGTGTTGACGGATTTCTTGTTCTTCGCGTAGCGCATCGAGAAAATGTCGTGTCGCCAAAATATCGAAAATCGATGGCTGCAAGGGCACAATTACACGCTCCACTAGTTTCAATACGTGAGTTAATTTTTTTCCGTGCAAGCCGGCGGGCGTGTCGAGGATGACGTGCGTTGCGTCTACTGGTGGGCGGGCTGGTTTGCCTTCCTCAATCTCCCAACTGTGGATGCGCGGCAAGCCTGCCGGGCGCAATTGCAGCCAATCACGCGAAGATTGTTGTCGGTCAATATCGCCCAACATAACCTTGTGCCCGGCGCAGGCAAACATGCCGGCCAGATTAGTCGCCAGTGTGCTTTTGCCCACGCCGCCTTTTGGATTCGCCACTAAATAGGATTGCATATTCGTCACCTCAATTGTCACCCTCGGCTATGGCACCAGAATGATGGAGCCGGTCGTTTTGCGTGCTGCGAGATCTGTGTGCGCCTGTGCTGCATCTTGGAGCGGATAGGTATGGCTGACTTCAATCTTCAATTTTCCGCTGCTAACCATTTCAAATAATTCATCCGCCATCGCGACCAATTCTTCGCGCTTGGCGACGTAACTAAATAGCGTCGGCCGCGTGATGAATAACGAACCGCGCTTGGCTAATTCCGATAAATCAAATGGCGGCACGGGGCCGGAGGCGTTGCCAAAACTCACCATCATGCCGAGTGGTCGCAAGCAATCGAGTGAACCGAAAAAAGTGTCTTTGCCGATCGAGTCATAGACCACCGACACGCCTTTACCGCCGGTGATGTCCTTGACCCGTTCAACAAAATTTTCGCTGCTGTAGTTGATGGTGAAATCGCAGCCATGCGCGCGCGCCAAGGTGGCTTTTGCCTCGGTACTCACCGTTCCGATCACGGTACAGCCGAGCGCTTTGGCCCATTGGCAAACGATCAGACCCACACCACCGGCAGCGGCGTGAATCAATATCGTTTCACCGGCTTTTACGCGATAGGTTCGCCGCAACAAATACTGTGCGGTCAGGCCTTGCAACATCATCGCGGCGCCGGTATTGAAATCTATAACCTCGGGCAGTTTCACCAGAATATTTGCCGCGATGTTGCGCACCTGTGAATAGGCACCCGGCGCACCACCGGCGTAGGCTACACGGTCGCCAATTTTCAAGTCGCCAACATCAGTGCCGACGGCCTCAACAAGACCTGCGCCTTCCAGCCCTATGCCCGATGGCAGTGGAAGTGGATACAAGCCAGTGCGATGATATATATCAATGTAGTTCACACCAACAGCGTGATGCCGAACCCGTGCTTCGTTGGGTTTTAACGGCGTGTCGCCAGCACCAACTGCCGTCCACTGCAAAACTTCCGGCCCACCAGTTTGCGTAAAACGAATTGAATAATCCATGACTCAAACTTTCTGCAAATGATTTGCGTCGACCACCGCCAACGCAGTCAGATTCACCAGCCGCCGCACGGTGGCGGTCGAAGTCATGATGTGCACCGGCTTGGCTGCACCGAGCAACACCGGCCCCACAGTGATGCCATCGCCATTGGAAGCTTTGATCAGATTGAAAGCGATATTGGCCGCGTCGAGATTCGGCATGATGAGCAAATTCGCTTCGCCCTTGAGTTTGCATTCGGGGTACAACTTGTCGCGAATTTCTTGCGATAATGCCGCGTCACCATGCATTTCGCCATCGACTTCCAGCTCCGGTGCACGCGCCCGAATCAGACGCAAGGCATCACTCATTTTTCGTGCCGAAGTACTTTGCTTGCTGCCGAAATTGGAATGCGACAGTAGCGCGACTTTCGGTGTCAATCCAAAGCGCCGAACTTCCTCCGCAGCCATCAAAGTGATCTCGGCAAGCTGCGCCGCGTCCGGGTCTTCATTGATATAGGTATCGCAAATAAACAAGGTATGGCGCGGCAACAGCAACATATTCATGGTCGCAAAACAATGCGCGTTCGATTCCAGACCTATCACATCGCTGACATGGCGCAGGTGTGAGCTGAGTTGCCCTTGGGTGCCGCACAGCATAGCGTCGACATCACCACGACGCAGCAGCATCGCGCCGATTAACGTAGTGTCCGAACGCAGGCGTTGTTTGGCCAAAGCCGGTGTCACGCCATCACGCCCCATCAGGCGGTGATATTCGTTGCACAAGTCCTTGTAGCGTATATCAAAATCGGGATTCACAATCTCGAAATCTGCCCCTATTTTCAATCGCAGGCCGGCCGAATTGATACGCCGCTCAATCACTTCGGGGCGCCCAATCAGTACCGGCTGCGCGATGCCTTCGTCGAGCACCGCTTGCACGGCACGCAGCGTTCGCTCGTCCTCGCCTTCGCAATAAATCACGCGCCGTGGTGCGATCTTGGCCGCCGCAAACACCGGCTTCATTACAAAGCCGGAGTGATAGACAAAGCTGTTGAGCTTTTCGCGATAGGCATTAAGATCGGCAATCGGCCTGGTCGCCACGCCGGATTCGGCTGCCGCTTGCGCTACCGCTGGCGCAATTTTGACAATCAAGCGCGGATCGAAGGGTCGTGGAATCAGATATTCGCGGCCGAACTGCAACGACGTTCCGCCATACGCCATCGCCACCACATCAGAGGCTTCGACCTGTGCCAGTTCGGCAATCGCACGCACAGCGGCGAGTTTCATGTGCTCGGTAATCGTCGATGCCCCAGCATCAAGCGCACCACGGAAAATGAAGGGGAAACACAAGACGTTATTGACTTGATTCGGGTAGTCGGAGCGGCCAGTCGCGATGATCGCATCATCTCGCACTGCCTTGACTTCTTCCGGCGTGATTTCCGGTGTGGGATTGGCCAACGCAAGGATCAGCGGATTAGCCGCCATCGTCGCGACCATGGTCCCTTTCACCACGCCACCGGCGGACAGTCCGAGCAAGACATCAGCGCCTGCCATAACATCCGCCAGTTTGCGCGCCGTAGTGGTCTTGGCATAGCGATCCTTAATCGGATCCATCAACGCCGCGCGCCCGACATACACCACACCTTCAATATCGGTGACCCAAATATTTTCCACACGGGCACCGAGTTGCACCAGCAGATCAAGACAGGCAAGCGCCGCCGCGCCGGCGCCC